>NZ_VANU01000001.1:0-300000 GCF_005771535.1 Arcobacter arenosus | reverse complement strand
TTACATAAAGCTGAAGAACTTTGTGAATCTATACCTCACGATGAACCACACGGTGAAATTAATGCTGATATAGGTGGTGGAGCATAACTCTTTTGCAAATAGACCTTTTTAAAAGGTTTATTTGCTTTTAGATTACTTATTTTTTATCACACTTTTCATTTAATGTATCAAAATTTTCAAATACATATTCATCTTGAATTTTCTTTATTTTTACACCTTTTGCACTACATACAAACTCTTTACCATCTTTTTTTACAATGTAATCAAAGTTATAAATAAACTCAGTATTTGAAGAAACAGTTTTATTGTTTAATCTTTCAAAGGTAAACTTTTCTATTTGACTATTCTTTTCTGTTTCATATTTTGTTACAAAAAGATTAGGAACTTTTTCCTCTTGATTTTTTATTGTAAAGTTAGCCACAGCTATGGTTACTATAATAACTAAAACTAAAATTGCTATCTCTTTTGTTTCAAATTTATTATTCATTTTATAAATTAAAAAAGCTACTAATACTATAGCTATTAGGATTACTAAAACAAATTGCATATTATTTTCCTTTTAGTTTTTGTTTGAATTCTTCTTTTGATAAATATTTATTACTCGAAGTAGGTCTTGCTAAAAATTGATCTTCTAAAACTTTTTGTTGTTGAAGTTTTTGTTTATAAGTGTCTTTTGACATATATCTTTTATTTTCATTGTTATTTATAGATGATGAAACAGGTTTAATATTTGTTTTTTTATTTAAATCAATATTTTTAATAAGACCAGTTTTTAAATTTTCTAAAATATTTAAAACAGTTGGTAAGTTTTTATCATCAATATCTAAAGTGATTTTTGCCATTAATTATAATCCATATCTAAATTTATTAGGATTTTACCGATATTTTGTTTAAAACCATTATAGTTTAATTTTTTAAAAACCTTATACTTTTTCAATTGGAATTTCTATAGTAAATTTAGCTCCTTTGTATTTAGTATTTTCATAAGTATATGTAGTATTTGTAACTGTTATAGTTCCATTTAAATGCTTTTCTATTATTGATTTACTCATATATAAACCTATTCCTGTTCCTTGGGATTTATGTTTAGTAGTAAAATATGGTTCAAAAATTCTATCTATTATTTCTTCTGAAATGCCCTTTGCATTATCTTTTATTTCAATTATTAAATTCTTTTGATTTTTATAAGAATCAATAAAAATTAATCTTTTCTGATCCTCAATCTTTTCTAAGACATCTCTAGAATTATTCAGGATATTTATTAAAACTTGCATTAATTCATTTTCAATGGAACTTAACTTAATATTTTCAATATTTTTTATTATTTCAATCTTTTTTGCTATAAATTGTGCAGACAAAATACTTAGTATTTTATTAAATGTTTTAGTAATATTAAACTCTTGAACCTTGCTATTATTAGGATTAAAAAAGTTTCTAAAATCATCAATTGTGTGGGATAAATATTGTGCAGAACTATTAATAGATGTTAAAGCTGAATCAAAATCTTTGTCTGTTAAACAATTTATCTCTTTTTGTAATTTAACTCCAGTTGCAGCAGTAGAAATTGCTGATAAAGGTTGTCTCCACTGATGGGCTATATTAGCTAACATCTCTCCCATTGCAGCCATTTTACTTTGCTGTATAAGTAAATTTTGTTGTTTTCTTTTATTATCTTCATGTTCAATTATTTTATTTGTGTATTCTTTTATAGTATTATCAATTTTAAAAGATAAATAGATTGCAGTAAAAATTGCTATTAAACATAGAATAGAAACCCAAATCAGTGTTTTATTAATTGTATTATTTGTATGTGTTAATATTGATTTTTTCATGATAGAAATTTGTTCCTCTAAATCCTCATAATAAAAACCACTTAATATAATCCAATTCCAGTCTTTTTGTAAATAAACATAAGAGACTTTTAATGCAGGTTCATTTGTAGATGGTTTCTTATACCAATATTGAGTAAAGCCTTCACCTTTTTCTTTAATTAAGTCTAAAAAATCTTTTCTAAACCTATTTCCTTTTATATCTACAACTTTATCTGAAACTTTTTTCCCTATAAGATCTTTTTTATTTGAATTTAATAAAACTGTTGCAAATTCTTCTCCTCCATTTATATCATGTAAATCTAATATAACAATATATTTGTCTCCATTATTGAAGTTATCTTGGGAAAATCTTTCTAGTACATGCTTTTTTGTTTGATTTTCAATAACATCAAGATATTCTCCAATACCTAAAACTATATTTAGTGGTTTGAATATTGTTATACAAGTTATTTTAGGAAATTGCCTATTTTCATCCTTAGGTTTAGTAAAATATATTTTATTAAATCCAATTTTATTTTTTTCTAATATTTTTGCATCAGTCTCCATTAAATTTCTACCTTTAGCATCTTTAAAATTAGTCATATCTTTTCCGATAAACTTTTTCATTGGGTGTCCAAAGATAATCTTAGTTTTATTATCATACATGAAGTAATAACCTCTATTATCATAAAACTTTATTGCAGAAAGGGCATTAGCTATTTTTTCTTTTAACTCCTCTTTATTATGAGAACCTTTATAGGTGTTATATGTAAAAGTTGCTATATGTAAGGCAGTTTCTATTTTTTCTTTTAATGAAGCTTTTAATTTTTCCTCTATTTTTGAAATATTGAATTCTATGGAGCTATTTACAAACTTAACATTTCGATATACCCTTTTTTTATGCTCTTGTGTATACTCTTTTTTTATTCTATTAATTTCCTCTTGCATATGAGTTTTAAAAATATTAATAGAGATATATGATGTTATTGAGGCAATTAATATTATTGATATTAGCACAAGGGAAAGTATTGGTATTAAAAATCTTTTTGATTTATAAGTATTCTTTTTCATTGTATAGCCTAAAGTTCAAATTATATTTCTATGTAATTTTATTATAACTAGAAATATAATAAATGTAAAAGAAAAATATCAAAAAAACATACTTTTGTTGAGAGTATATGTTTACTTGTTAAATATCGATTCAAAAGTAATGAAATTGAAAGTTAACAGTAAATTAACTAAGTGAAAATATAATGCAAAATCATATTATAAAATATTTTAATAAGGAAAAAAATGAAAAAAAGTATTATACTTTCTCTTACAACTATAAGCATGCTTTTTGCAGAAAATGTTGTAAATATTGATGAGATTCAAGTTACGCAGGAAAAAATCAATACAACAATTGTAAAGGATGTAAGTAAAGAAGAGATTAAATCTGCTGATTTAGCTGAATCATTAGTTAAAAATATCCCATCAGTATCCCTTGTAAGAAGAAGCGGTATTGCAAATGATATTATTTTAAGAGGTGCAAAAAAAGATAATATTAATATATTAGTTGATGATTCAAAAATATATGGAGCATGTCCAAATAGAATGGATCCAGCTACTTCTCATGTTTTAACAAATAATATTGAAAAAGTTACAGTGATTGAAGGGCCATATGATGTTGAAAATTTTGGAACATTAAGTGGTTTAGTAAAAGTTGAAACAAAAAAACCAACAAAAGAATTTTCTGGAGATATAAATTTAAACATGGGAAGTTTTGGATATAAAAAAGGTTCTTTTACTGTAAGTGGAGGAAATGATTATATTAAGTTATTATTATCAGCTTCAATGGAAAAATCTGATCAATATGAAGATGGAAATGGAAATGATTTTTATGAGCAACAAGTTGCAAATGGTATAGCAGCTAGTTTAAATCCTATGGTAAGTGGAAGATTATATTCTTCTTCTTACCAAGATGCAGAAGCTTATGAGAAAAAAACATTATTAACAAAAGCTATAGTTAATATTGATGATAGTTCAGAATTAAATTTATCATTAAATTTAAATAGAAGTGATAATGTTTTATATCCAAATACTCCAATGGATGCTGCTTATGATGATTCAGATATTTATACTCTTTCGTATACAAAGAGAAATCTTGGAAACTATTCTAAAGAATTAAATGTTGAATATTATTACTCAAAAGTTGACCATCCAATGGATACTGCTTTTAGAGTTGTAGCAAATAGTGGAACTGTTGTAACTAACCATATGAACTCTTCAATTTGGGGTTCTAGAATTAAAAACTCAATGGATATTGCAGATTCTGTTTTAACTTACGGTTTAGATACTAGTGTAAGAAATTGGAAAGGGCAGATGTTATCTACAACAGGAGGTGTTACAACAGTAACTAGTACTTCTTTATCTTCTACAGACACTAAAAATAAAGCATTATTTACAACATTGGAAAAAAGCTTTGGTGCATTAGATATAGAAGCTGGAATTAGATATGATGATACTAATATTGATAATGTAGATAGTGCAAAAACAAATAGAAAATATAATGCATTAAATGGAAATATTTTCGCAGTTTATAATTTAGATAATGAAACAAGAATCTTTGCTGGTGTAGGTAAATCATCAAGAGTTCCAGATGCTAGAGAGTTATATTATGGGGCAACAAATAATAATCTTGAAGATACAAAAAACTATGAGATTGATTTAGGTTTTGAAAAAAGCTTTGGTGATTTATTTATAAAAACAAAATTTTTCTATTCAAAATTAGAAGATTATATTTACAATGCAAGTGGATTTGAAAACATTGACGCATCAATTTATGGTGCAGAAGTTTCTGGATTTTATTTAATAACTGAAGATATGATACTAGATTATGGCTTATCTTATTTAAAAGGTAAAAAAGATGGTAATTATGCAGATAAAGATTTAGCCGAGATTCCTCCATTAAAAGCAAATCTATCGTTAAGTTATGATTTTGGACCAAGTATATTAACAACTCAATTAATTGCATCAAAAGGGTGGAGCTCTTATGATTCAACAGCTGGTGAGCAAGATTTAGGTGGCTATGCAGTTTTAAATACTAAATATAACCATAATATAAGTAGAAATTTTGATGTAACATTGGGGATTGATAATATATTAGATAAAACATATACATCAACAAATACGTACAATGATATTACATATATTGGAAGTGGTGATACTGAACTTTTAAATGACCCAGGAAGATATTTTTATATAAATTTAAAATATACTTTTTAGTTAAAATTGATTCGAAATAGTTAAGGGAGTATAAAACTCCCTTGAAAATATGTACGCTAGAGGGCTAAAACTTATATTAAAAAATCTAAGTTGTAATGAAATATTATTAAAACTTGGAAACATAATGATTACACTTTATAAAAATAGATTATTTATAAAATTAGATTTAAAATTTATAAATACTATAAGATTACTAATAGTAATATATTATAGATAAAAGGAGGTTTATTATGACTAGTGAACATTTAGAACCTATAAAAAAAGATGATATTAAAGAATTGTCTAAATATAATGAAGATATTCATGTTATAGATTATGATGAGGGAAATTTTCATTGTGCAGAAGTGTTTTCCCATGAGGGTGCTTTTAGAGGCTGTGCTAAAACAAAAGAAGAGGCATTAAAAAAAGCAGTAAATCTATATGAAAAAGAGCATCAATAAACTCAAAATTAGAATGGAGTTTTAATCAAAATCCATTCTAACTTGAGTTTGGCCAGTGGTACAAAACTCTTCATCAATTTTTGTTGCTATTGCATGAAAATTGATGCCATTTATCTCCTTTAGCCCTTTCATAATTTGTTTTTTACCATTTATTAATTCTTTTGATTTAATTCCATGGGAAATAGATAAAGATGCTTCTACAAAAGCAGATAGTTTATCACATTGTTTTAATGCCTCTCCATCAATTGCATTGTATTTATCCATATTATATTTTGAAACATCATCTACAAGGTTAATCTCTCCATTTTGATAAATTCTATTTGCAAATTCATCCTTTGAATCTTTATACATTCCTAAAATATAACAAAACTCATCGTGCATAAACTCTGGAATATTTGGCAAAATTGCATCTTGGATTTTTTTAATTTCATACTCAGCAATAATATCTGATAAATCATCAACTGAATATTTTACAGGGGTTATAATATCCCTTGTTAAAGCTTCAGGTAAATCATGAAAAAGTGAAGTGAAGAAGTTGTTTTCAATTCTTTTTGGACATGCATTAATTTCAATTGAATAAAAATAAGCAAATATAGCAACTGTTAGCATATGACCTAATACTGAAGTTTCTGGAATTCTTGGTGTTTGTGCCCATCTTTTTTGAAATCTTAATCTACCACTTAAATCAACAACTTTTGCAAGTTTTTTATTTAATGCAATTTTTCTTACACCTATTAATTCATAATAATCCTCAATCTCTTCTTCAACGCTTTTTTTAACCTCTTCAATATCTGAAAGGAATGTAGAAGTTTGATATACAATAGAAAATTCCCATCTAGTTGAAAGATAAGATGCTGCTTTTAAAATAAATCTTTCTTTTTTATAGATATTTGGATTATTTAAATACTCTTCAAATTTTTGTAGGAAAATACCATTGTTTATTTCACCTAAAGATTTTTCTAAATTGGCTACTACCCAAGAATTAATCTCTTTAGCTCTTTTTTGTAAAGCATTTCTAAATACATCAGGTCTAATGTCAGTTACAACCACACGTCTTAAAAATTCAAAAATTGCAGCTTCTATTAAGTAATTATAATCAACATCTTTTTCAAATTTTGCAATAAAATATGCAATAATTAATTTGTGAGCTTGTTTATCAAGTTCAACTAACTCAACCATTCTTGGATAATCATTCCATCTTTGAATAGATGCAGATGAAAAAATATAGTCTATAATTTTAGGATTTATCATTTTTAATTCTTTTTATCGTCAGAAAAAAACATAAGTTTTTTACCAAGTAGCATAAGTGCTACAACTACAAGTGTTACTGTATACGCTACCCAATCTTCATACATTTTATCTCTTTTTTTGTTTTAGAGATTATCCCATAATAATGATAAATTGGTACTTAGAATCTTTTTGAAAAAGTTTTTTAATTATTTGATGCAAATTGAAAAATTAGATGTATAATTCCAAAAAATTAATATAAGGAAAACCTCAATGTCAATACTAACAATTGGCAACTATACATTAAAACATTTTGATTTAAATGCAAAAGAGATTATGGATAATTATTTAAAAGAGATTAGTGTAGATTTAAGTGATTATACATTTGCTGGAAACTATATCTGGCTTTCAACTGCAACTGGATTTTATTCAATTGTAAATGATACTTTTTGTCTTTTTATTTTAAACTCTGGTGAGTTAACAATGCTTTTACCTCCAATAGGGAAAAAAGAAAAAACATATGAAGCTATTTTAAAGTGTTTTGAAATAATGAATGTTCATAATAGTAATAGAAATTATTCAAAAATCGAATATGTTCATGAGGATATATTAGAAGGTTTTGTTGATTATCTAGAAGAGGGTACTTTAATATATGAGATGTTAAAAGACTTCCTTATTGAAAAAAAACTTGTTGATTATATATATAAAGCTGAAGATTTAATTGATTTAAAGGGTGATTCATATAAATCAAAAAGAAATGAGATAAATAAGTTTAAAAAGATTTATCCAAATCATAAAATTGAGATTCTAGAAAAATCTAAACATGGTGATGATGTTATTCAACTTTTTAATAAATGGGTTAAAGATAGAACAACATATATGCCAAAAGAGGAGATTGAAGTTTTCCTTGATGGTATCTATTTTGAAAGATTTGCAATAAAAAGATTATTTAACAACTATGAAAACCTTGATGTGATTGGTCTAGTAATTTATATAGATGATGAGATAAAAGGTTTTACTGTTGGTGAAAAAATTAATGATACAACAGCAAGTGTAATTATTGAAAAAACAGATTTTGAGGTACTTGGTTGTGCTCAATTTATTTTTAGAGAATTTACGAAAATATTAAAAGAGAAATATGCAATAGAGTATGTAAATGTTGGTGATGATATGGGCTTTGAGAATCTAAAAAAAGTAAAAATGTCATATAGACCTAATAAACTTGTTCCAAAATATACAATTTATCAAAAATGAAAATATCAAAAGCAACTAAAAAGGATGTAAAAAAACTTTTTAGTTTAGAAAATGAAGTTTTTAAAGGTGATAGTATGGCTATTTCTTTAAGTAGTTTTTATTATCACTTGAAAAATAATACAATATTTATAGTTGAAGAAAATCAATCAATCATAGGTTATATTCTTTGGTTAGAAAGAAAAAACTATTTTAGGCTTTACTCTTTATGTATCTCTACAAGTTTTCAAGAAAATGGTTTAGGAAAAAAGCTTTTAGAATATAGTTTTGAAAAAATGCCTAAAAAAGCAATGCAACTTGAGGTTAGATTATCAAATCAAAAAGCTATAAATTTATATGAAAAGTTCCAATTTAAAAAAGTTAAAATACTAAAAGATTTTTATGAAAATGAAGATGGAGTTTTAATGAGAATAGAAAGATAAACTTTCTATTCTTTAAACTCTACAGCTTCCAAAAAGATTATTGATTTTTTCAACTCTACCTTCGTGTCTTCCACCTTCAAAAGATGAATTACACCAAGCATCAACTATAGCTTCAACCATCCCATAACCAGAAACTCTTTCACCCATACAAATTACATTTGCATCATTGTGTTCTCTAGCCATTTTTGCACTATATTCATTGTGACAAAGAGCTGCTCTAATACCATCAAATTTATTTGCAGCCATACTCATCCCAATCCCTGAACCACAAATTAAAATACCTTTGCTTCCTTCATTTGCTAAAACTTCTTTACAAACTTTTGCTGCAAAATCTGGATAATCAACTCTATCTTTTGAATAAGGTCCTAAATCTTCAACTTCATGACCTCTTGCTTCAAATAACTCTTTTACATATGCTTTAATATCAATACCTGCATGGTCTGCTGCTATAAAATACTTCATTAATAAATTCCCTCTTTATGATTTATTTCTATCTCTTTCCCCATCATCTCTTGTTCTATTGATTCAGGTGTTCTAAAAACTCTGTCCCATCTAATCTCTTTATTCTCATCCCAAGAAAAATATATAAACCAAGGTTTACCTACAATAAATTTATAAGGAACTGTACCCCAAAATCTAGAGTCATTAGAGTGATCTCTATTATCACCCATCATAAAAAATTCACCCTCAGGAATAAGAACAGGCATTAAATCAAATAGTTGGTATGGATTTAAACCATTCTTTGTAACTGATGGGTCATTATGGATTCCTGGATGATCTTTTCTATATGGATCTACTACAAATAGTTTTCCATCAGCTTCTATTGTTTGATAACCTTTGTAATTTTCTTTTACAAACTCATTACCTTCATTTGGGTGAAGAAGTAGGTGTTTATCTTTAAGTGCAACAATATCCCCACCTACTGCAACACACCTTTTTACATAGTGAATTGCTTCATTTCCTGGATATCTAAATACAACAATATCACCCCTTTGAGGTTTATCCCCCTCTATTAAATGACCATTATCATTAAAGTCTGGTAAAACTTTAACTTCAAGCCATGGTATTCTTGGTGTTGGTATTCCATAAGAAAATTTCTTTACAAAAAGCATATCCCCAATTAGTAAAGTATTTTTCATACTTCCACTAGGGATTACAAAAGCTTGAGCTATAAAGAATATAATTGCTAGAACAATTACAACTGTACCTGTCCAAGAGCTAGACCACTTGTATATTTTGCCTAACATCTATTTACTTTCTCTATCTTCTCTTAGTTTAGCCGCTTTAACTGTATTTTTTAGAAGCATTGCAATAGTCATTGGTCCAACTCCACCTGGAACTGGAGTAATATATGAACACTTCTCTTTACATCCTTCAAAATCAACATCACCAACTAGTTTTCCTGTTTCTAGTCTGTTAATTCCTACATCAACTACAATAGCTCCCTCTTTTACCATATCTTCTGTTACAAGGTTAACTCTTCCAGCTGCTACAATTAGTATATCTGCATTTAAAGTATGAGCTTTTAAATCTTTTGTTTTTGAATTACAAACTTCAACTGTTGCTTTTGCATTTATCATTAGTGCTGCCATTGGTTTACCAACAATGTCAGATGCTCCAATAATACAAACATTTTTCCCAACTAAATCTATATTGTACTCTTCTAACATTCTCATAACACCAAATGGAGTTGCAGGTAAAAATGCATCAAGGTTTGAAACCATTCTTCCAACATTGTATGGGTGGAAACCATCAACATCTTTTTGTGGGTCAATTGCTTCAAGAATTGTTGTAGTATCAACTTGTGGAGGTAATGGAAGTTGTACTAAAATTCCATCAAGGTTTGGGTTTTCATTCATTCTGTCAATAATATCTAATATTTCATCTTGTGAAATTGTATCTGGCATTTCATGAACTACTGAATAAATACCAGCATTTTTACACGCTTTTGCTTTCATCCCTACATAAGTAGCACTTGCTGCATCATTTCCAACTAATATTACTGCTAAACCAGGAGTTATATGTTTTTCTTTTTGAAGTTGTTCAACTTCAACTTTTACTTCTTCTTTAATCTTGTCCGATAATGCTTTACCATCTAATATAGTCATACTCTTATAGCCTCATATGTATTTAAATTTAGGTTGATATAATATCCAAAAAATTTTTAATATAGCATTACATCTTAGAGGTTACAATTGAGACTAATTTTATCAGTTATATTTTTATCAAGTTTATTATTTTCTGCAACTAAAAATACCCTTGATAATTCATTTATTACAAGATTTGAATATGGAGCTATGCTTTATGAAAATCCAAGGGGAGTAGGGTGTATTTCTTGCCATAAAAAAGGTGACAAACCAGTTATAATTGCAAAATATAAAGAGAAAGATAAAAAAACAAAAAAGTTAGTAGAAAAATCTATAATTGCACCTGCAATCAATAATGTA
The DNA here is from genome assembly GCF_005771535.1 of Arcobacter arenosus. Classification (NCBI taxonomy): domain Bacteria; kingdom Pseudomonadati; phylum Campylobacterota; class Epsilonproteobacteria; order Campylobacterales; family Arcobacteraceae; genus Arcobacter; species Arcobacter arenosus. The sequence continues at coordinate 289,138 of NZ_VANU01000001.1, read as the reverse complement.
AGTTATGAAGTATTTATCGATAAAATGACTGCTGACAAAACAGATTCAAAGGTTATGCCAACATATTTTTTAACGAAAGAGGAACTTGATTCTTTATTTTTTTATATAAAAAGATTAAATAAAAAATAAAACTTATACTTTCATTAAACTAACTTTTATAAAACTTTTAGTAAAATCGCAGTCCAAAATTTAAAACAAAGGAATGTTATGTTAGAGGGTATCGTAAGAGATAGTATGACAAAACAAGAAACTAAATCTTTAAGAAAAGATGGTTACTTAATTGCAAATATCTATGGAAAAGGTTTAGAAAATATTAATGCTGCATTCAAAAAGAATGAATTCATTAAATTTTTAAGAAATAAAACAACTATTGCATTTGATGTAAAAGTTGGTGAAAACACAGTTAAAGTTGTAGTACAAGAGTATCAAAAATGTCCAATCACTTCTGATTTATTACATGTTGATTTAATGATTGCTCAACCAGGTGTTAGAACTTCTTATAAAGTTCCAGTAACAGTTGAAGGTACTCCAAAAGGTCTTAAAAACAAAGGTCTTTTTGTATTCCACAAAAAAAGAGTTCCAGTTAAATGTACAATTGAAAACTTACCAGAGTCTTTCCATTTACAAATTGCTGATCTTGATACTGGTGACAATATCTTAGTTAGAGACTTAACTATGCCAGAAGGTGTACAATGTTTCTTAGACCCAAGAGTTCCAGTTGTAGGTGTTATTAAAGCTAAGTAATTAGGTTTTTTAATGCATTTAATTGTAGGTCTTGGTAATATTGGTGATAAGTATCAATTAACTAGACACAACATAGGATTTTTAGTTATCGATGAGATAACTAAAAATCTAACAACTTCAAACATAAATAAATCAAACTTCAAATCAGACCTTTTTAAATCAGGTTACAATCTTTATTCAAAACCTAAAACTTATATGAACCACTCAGGAGAGGCTGTTCATTCAATCAAAGAATATTATAAATTAGAAAATGAAAATATTATAGTTATTCATGATGATTTAGATTTACCTTTTGGAAGTGTTAAATTTAAAATTGGTGGTGGTCATGGCGGTCATAATGGTTTAAGATCAATTGATTCTTATATTGGTAAAGATTATATTAGGGTAAGAATTGGAATTGGTAAGCCGCAAGATAAGACACAAGTGGCAAATTATGTATTATCAAACTTTTCAAAAGAAGAATTAAATAAATTAGAAGATATAATCTCTCATACTATAAAAGCAATAGACGCACTAAAAGTTGAAGATATTGATGTAGTAAAATCAAAATTTACATTAAAATAATATGAGCATATTAACAAAATATATTTTAAAAAAATACCTATTACACTTTTTTATTGTTTTAATTTCCCTAGAACTATTTTTTGTAGGTATGGATTTTTTACAAAACTCTAAGAATCTTCCAGATTCTGCAAACTTGCAATTTTTGTATTTAATGTATAACACGTTATTTTCACTTTTCTTAACACTCCCCTTGTCTTTAGTTTTTGCATGGGTAGTAACCTTGGTAATTTTTATTAGAAATAATGAATTGGTTGCTTTTAGTTCATTGGGAGCTAAAAGACTTAAAATTTATATTCCAGTTATACTTAGTGCTTTTTCATTAATACTTATGCAGATAATGCTTCAAATGACACCTGTTGCCTATTCTTATGAACAAAAAAATAAGATTTTAGATGGAAATTACTTCAGTAGTATGAAATCAGATATTTTTTTAAAATATAATGACAATTTTATATATTTTGAAAATCTATATCCTTTGAAGAAAGAAGCTCAAAATATTCATATATATAAAGTTGTTGATGATGATATCGTTGAAACAATAATTGCTAAAAAAGCAATTTTCCAAAATGATAAATGGTATATAATAGATGCAAAAATTGTAAAAAAGCCAAAAGATTTAGATTTTCAAACTTCTAAATTAGAGGTTAGATATGAAAAATTTTTAAATACACTTGAAGGGTTTAAGCCTAAAATTTTAGATAATGTGTATGAATCAAAATCAAATTTTTCTATACTTGATGCTATTTCAGCATTAACTTTATTAAGTGAGCAGGGTGTTAATACTGATAAGATTAGAGCTGCAATATATTATGAAACTTTTATTCCTTTTTTTATTATCCCTTTAATGATGATGATATTTGCTTTTAGTTCTTTAAATAGAAGATTTTTTAATTTAGGAACCTTTACTTCTTTTTCTGTATTTGGAACCTTAGTTATTTGGGGAATATTTTTTATGTTACACAAATTTTCAAATAGTGGAGTAATAAAACCAGAATTTTCTTTACTTGTTCCACTTTTATTATGGTTTGTTATTTCATTTATAATTTATAAAAAAAGAGTTGGTATAGATGCCTAAAGAGTATGCTTATGGTGTAATCCCTTATAAAATAAAAGATGGGAAAATTAAAATATTACTTTGCAAATCAGTAAAAAGTTATGACAAATGGGGCTGTTTAAAGGGTGTTCAAGATAAGAATGAAACCGCAAAAGAATGTGCTAAAAGGGAGTTTTTTGAGGAATCATCTATAAGAGTTGATATAGATGATTTTGAGGAGTATTTTTCCCAAAAGAATGAATCTAAAGATATTGGAGTTTGGCTTATTAACTCAAAAAATGTTTTAAATATTGATAGCTTCTTTTATAATGATACTTTATATAAATATCTTTTATCTTGGGAAAATTCTAAGGTAAAGTTTTTCGATATTGAAGACTTACCTAGAATCAAAAAGAAACAAAAAAAATTAATTAAAGAGGTTAAGGATTTTTTGCGAAATAAGCATCGATTCCATTAGCAATACCTAAAGCTAAACCTTTTTGATATTTAGAATAAAATAGTCTTTTCCCCTCTTTTGGGTGAGTTATATATCCAACTTCGATTAAAACTGATGGCATTTGAGCTCCAACAAGTACCCAAAATGGACCTTCTCTAACACCACTATCAACTACATCTTTATATATTTTTCTTGCACTATAAAGCATGTTTCTTTGAATATCAATTGAAAGTTTATGGGATGCTGTTATTCTTGGTCTGTTTAATGATTCCAAGAAGGCTTGTTTTGTAGAACCACTCATATTTCTAACATCAGATTTATTTTCTAATGCTGCAACTCTTTTAGCCCTTTCACTTCTTGCAGGACTTAGGAAAAATGTCTCAACACCTTCCATCTCTCTTGCTTTTGATTTTGGAACAGCATTAGCATGAATTGAGATAAATATATCAGCTTTCTTTTTATTTGCTAGTATTGTTCTATTATTTACTTTAATAAATCTATCAGAGTTTCTAGTAAGGTATACTTTGTATCCTCTTTGTTTTAAGTATGATTCTAAGTATTTTGTTATTTTAAAAACAACCACTTTTTCATATTTATTTTTTCCACCAACTGCACCAGAGTCCTTCCCTCCATGTCCAGCATCTAAAACAACAATTTTCCCTTTTCCTGGAAGATATATCTTTTTCTCTTTCGCTATTTTAGCAATAGGTTTTTTAGTAGAACTTTTATCTAGACCAAGTACTGTAATTTTGATAGTGTCTTTATTTACATGATAAACAGTTTTTAAATTTTTTCTATCTTCAAATAAAATCTTTAAAGTGTTTTTATCTTCTTGTTTAATAACTATTTGTTTTACACCATCAATTTTTAATTTAGTTGGAAATGCATCTTTAAAATTACCCTTTAATTCATAAATATCTTGTGTACCATTTTTTATCTTTTTTTCATAAAACTTCACATAATCTTTAGTGACATTTGTGTTAAAAGTTATAATAATTTGATTGTTTTCGTCAACTACAGATTTAATTGAATATATTGAGTTATTAACATTGTGCTTAGATATTTTTACATTTTTAATGGGTTTAATTTTTTTATCAACTTTAATAGGTTCGATTTTAATAGGTTCAATTTTTTTAGAATTTTCAATTTTAATAGGTTCAATTCTTATACTCTTAACCAAAGAACCATTATATTTTTTTAATTCTTTTTCATATTTATTTACATTAAGGTTTAGTTTTTTTCCCGTATTTATAAGGGTTTGTAAACTTTGTATCTCTTTGTCTTGATTATTATTAAGAACAGCTTTTAAATAAGCTATTCTTGCTGAATTATACTCTTCCCTTAGATTATCAGAAGCGTATATTATAGTAGTAATAAGAAATAGTAGAAGAATAAATTTTTTAAAAATTTTATTCTCCTTTAGTTAGTTTTTCCATTAATTCATGTACAGAAATAATTTTGTCAATCTTGTATCCATTTGAACCTGAAAAGAATAATCCAGTATCTTCATCTCCAAGATAAGCTGCTCCAAGTCTATCTGCAATACAATATCCAACTGCTTTTGCCTCAACTCCTCTATTACATGGAGCTACACAGTTTGAAATACATTGAACTTTTGGTGCAGTATTATTTTCTATTGACCATTGAAGATTAGTTCTAACTCCCCTTGCTGGTAAGCCAACTGGAGATTTCATAAGTTTAATATCATCATCATTTGCATTTAGAAGAACATTTTTGAATTTTTCATCTGCATCACATTCAAAGGTACCAATAAATCTAGTAGCCATTTGAACACCCGCACAACCCATATCCATAAATTTGTCAATATCTTTTTTATCCCATACTCCACCTGCAGCAATAATTGGAATATCTCCCCATTTTTTTGCTTCTTCGATAACTGGAGGAATAATATTTTCTAATTGGAACTCTTCTTTAAAGCAATCTTCATATTTAAACCCTTGATGACCACCGCTTAAAGGACCTTCAACAATGATTGCATCAGGAATTTTGTTATATCTTTGCCATTTTTTACAAATAAGTTTTAATGCTCTTGCAGAAGATACAATTGGAACTAATGCAACATCTGGATAATCTTTTGTAAATTCAGGCATATTTGTAGGTAATCCAGCACCTGTAATTATAATATCTGCTCCTGCTTCACAGGCATCTTGAACAACTCTACCATAATCATTAATTGCATAAAGTACGTTACAAGCTAATGGGGCATCACCACAAAGTTTTCTAGCATTGTTAAAAATCTCTTTTAGTGCATCTTTACTATAAAAGTTTGCCACATCTTTTGGTTTATCTTTTTTAGTAATTATGTTAACATTTTCACTTAAGTTTTTATAATAACCAGTTCCAACTCCAGAGATAACTCCTAGGCCACCTTCTTTACTAACACTACCTGCTAATTGATCCCAGCTAATTCCTACACCCATTCCACCTTGAATTATTGGATGTTTGATTTCATATTTTCCTATTTTCAAAATTATTGGCCTTATTTTATTTTATTATTATCTTAGCGAAACTTTTTTTACCCTTTTGTAAAATATACTCTCCAACTTCTAAATTTAGTTTTTCATCTGTTACTTTTTCTTGATTTATACTAACTGCATTTGCTTTTACATCACGTCTTGCTTGTGAAGTTGAATTAACAAGTTTTGCATCAACTAATGCCTGACAAAGCCAAATTCCTGCTGTCATTTCATATTCAGGCATATCTGTAGGGATATCTTTTTTAGCAAATATTTTTTCAAATTCAGCTTTTGCAATTTCCCCTTGTCCCTCACCATGAAATCTTTCAACAATCTCCATTGCAAGTTCTTCTTTTACTTTTTTAGGGTGTAAAGAACCATTTTCCACACCAGTTTTTAAATCTTCAATCTCTTTTAGTGATTTAGAAGATAATAGTTCATAATATCTCCACATTAATTCATCTGAAATTGATAAAGTTTTCCCAAACATATCGTTTGGATTATCTGTTACACCAATATAATTTCCTAAAGATTTAGACATCTTTTGAACACCATCTAAACCTTCTAAAATTGGCATCATTAATACAGCTTGTTGTTTACCTGTATTGTATGCTTTTTGTAAAGTTCTTCCCATAAGTAAGTTAAACTTTTGATCAGTTCCACCAAGTTCAATATCTGTACCCATTGCAACTGAATCATAACCTTGAAGTAAAGGATAAGTAAACTCGCTTACTGCAATTGGTGTATTTGAAGCATATCTTTTAGCAAAATCATCTCTTTCAAGCATTCTTGCAACTGTTAAGTTTGACGCAAGTGATATTAATCCACCAGTTCCAAGCTCTTTTAACCATTTTGAATTAAATTTCACTTCTGTTTTTTCTGGATCTAGAATTTTAAAAACTTGTTCTTTATAAGATTGTGCATTTTCTAAAACATCCTCTTCACTTAAAACTTTTCTTGTTTCACTTTTTCCTGTTGGATCTCCAATTGTTGCCGTAAAATCTCCAATTAAAAATTGTACAATTCCTCCAAATTTTTGGAATGTTGCAAGCTTTTGAATTAATACAGTATGTCCTAGGTGTAAGTCTGGTGCAGTAGGGTCAAATCCTGCTTTAACATAGAAGTTCTCACCGTTTTCATAATAGTTTTTTAGTAATTTTTCAATACCTTCTATATCAATTATTTCAGCTGTTCCTCTTTGAATTTCAGCTAGGGCTTCTTTAATCTTCTCTTCCATTTATCCTCTTTTTATGATTTATATGCATCGTTTTTAGAAAAAAATTCAATCACTTTTGCTTTTTTCTCTATAATTTTTCTAACCTCTTCAACGTTAGAATTGTTCATTTCAAATTCAATATCACAATATTGTCTATATGAATGTTTTTCTCTACCATAATCTATTTTTAATATATAACCCTCATACTGACTCATATGCATTAATAGTTTTGCTAATTCACCTTTTGTATTTGGTAGGCTAACAACCATTTTATATTGATACAATGTATCTTTTGTCCATTGACAATAAAGCATCTCTTCATTACTCATGATTTTTTTGTAAGCTTTATCACACATCTTGTGGTGAATCACAGCTTTGTTACCCTCTTTAAAAGCAACAATTTCATCATTGAATTTTGGATGACAGCAGTGGTCAAATGATACAGAATTAATACTAAAATTTGAATATATAATCATATTGTCAAATTTTAATTTTTTAATTTTACTAGTGTAAATTTTAAATCTTGCTACAAAACCTTGCCCACTAATGATATTTTTTTCAATCTCATGTTTTACATGTTTAAAGTAATCAAGAATATGTGGTACTTTATATAGTGAATCTACTTTGTATCTGCTTACAACATCAGGAATTATAGTTTTAAAAACAGAATTTATGATATTTCTTCCTGTTAATTCATCTATCTCTTTTAATCTTTGTGAACATAAAGCTCTAATTTGTTTTTTTGCTCTATTAGTTTTAACTAAATCAATCCAAGAACATCTTGGAATTGCATAGTCTACAGTTTTAATAGAAACTATATCTGAACTATGTAATTCAGTTAAAAGGGGTTTTTTAATTTTATTAATATTACATTCAACTGCATTTTTACCAACATCAGTGTGAACAGCATATGCGAAATCATAAGCTGTAGCACCCCTTGGCAAGTTAAAAGTATCACCTTGCGGAGAATAAACTGTAATCTCCTCAGAATAAAGGTCAGCTTTTGTATCATGATAAAATTCTTCAATATTATCGTTAGAATATTCTAATGATTCAAGCCAATTTAAATTTGGTTGTTGAGCTTCACCAATTTTGTATTTCCAGTGAGCAGCAACACCATATTCAGCAACTTTATTCATCTCATAAGTTCTAATTTGAACTTCATATATTTTTGAATTATAAAAAACTGTAGTATGGATTGTTCTATACCCATTCTCTTTAGGAGTTGCTACATAATCTTTAAATCTTGAAATTAAAGGTTTATATTCCATATGTAAATGACCTAAAACCTTATAACAATCAATATCATCTTCAACTAAAATTCTTATTGCAAGTAGGTCTAAAACTTCATCAATTGTTACACCTTTTCTTTGCATCTTTAGGTATATTGAGTAATAGTGTTTTATTCTACTATTTATTTGGATTTTACTTAAATCAAAGCCATTTTTCTCTAAAAGCTTCTTAGTTGAAGAGATAAACTTATTGAAAGTTAATTGAATAGCATGTTCATGCTCTTTTATAAAATTATCTATTTTAGTAAATTCATTTGGATAAATATATGTAAAAGCTAAATCTTCTAAGGTATTTTTTATTGTAGAGATACCAAGTCTATGTGCAATTGGTACATAAACAACCATAGTTTCTTCAGCAATTCTAAGCTGCTTATTTTGTGGTAAAGAACCAAGTGTAAGCATATTATGAAGTCTATCACATAATTTTACAACTAAAACTCTAACATCATCAATTGAAGCAATAAGCATTTTTCTAAAAGTTAAAGCTGATGATATTAGTTTTGTATTTGAGTTTGAAGGAACAAGTTCATGTTCTCTAATCTCATCAATTTTAGTAAGTCCATCAACCATATGGGCAATATCTTCACCCCATTTTTCTTTGATGAACTCAAGGTTAAATTTTGTATCCTCTACTACATCATGTAATAGTGCAGTTGCTATGATATCCTCTTCGTTTGAAAAACGTGCAGCCACACAAGCAACTAAAATAGGATGCGTTACATAAGGCTCTCCACTTTTTCTAAATTGACCCTCATGGGCTTCAATAGCAAAGTCAAGAATCTCTTGTAACTTTTGAGTAATTTTAGTTTCTGAATAAAGTAGTTCAATAGCATCTTTTAAATTATTGATACTTTGAATTTTTAGAATAAATGGATCCATAAATTATTGTAAATCAAAAAGTTATAAAAGATTTAATCTTTATAACTATTCTTTATCTACAAGCCCTTCAATTTTTAAAAGTCCACTTGCAATCTCGTCAATTGCAATATCAGTATATTTCATATTCTGAGTATTTTTATCTAAAAGTGGTTTTGCACCTTTACTTAATTCGTCAGCTCTTTGTCCAACAGCAATAGCTAAAATATATCTATCGTTGTTAACTTTTTTTAAAGCTTGTGACATTCTTTCTTCTAATCTCATTTACTATTTCCTTTTATTGGTTCCCAAAAGGGGAACCTTAATTATTTTTATTTAACAATCGAACATTTAGTGTAATCACCTTTGATTATACTAAGTAGATTACCTTTTTCATTCATATTTGCAACAACAATTGGAAGTTTGTTATCTTTTGCTAATGCAATTGCAGTATCATCCATAACTTTGATATGATCCTCTAAAGCTTGATCATATGTTATTGTTTCAAGCTTAACAGCATCATCATATTTCATTGGGTCTTTGTCATAAACACCATCAACTTTTGTTGCTTTGATTAACATTTGTGCCCCAATTTCTGTTGCTCTTAACGTAGCAGCAGTATCAGTAGTAAAATAAGGATTTCCTGTTCCTGCACTAAAAATTACTACTCTTCCTTTTTGTAAGTGTCTTGTTGCTCGTCTTACAATATATGGCTCTGCAATTTGTTCCATCTTAATTGCAGTTTGTAGTCTTGCACTTAAGCCTTTGTGTTCAAGTGCTTCTTGCATAGCAACACCATTTATAACAGTTGCAAGCATTCCCATATAATCAGCACTTGTTCTTTTAATAACACCATCAGCAGCAGCTGTAACACCTCTTACTATGTTACCTCCACCAATTACAATACCAACTTCAATATTATTATTAACTAACTCTTTGATTTCATTTGCAATGTAATCTAAAATTTGAGTATCAATACCATATCCATCTGCACCAGCTAGTGCTTCCCCCGAAAATTTTACAAGTACTCTTTTGTTCATTCCATTCCTTTTAATAGTATGAAAAAGAGTTAATACCCCAGCTCTTTAACTACTATAAATTGTGCGAGTTTATCTAAAATATCCTAAAAAAATCGTTAAATTGAATTAGCTTAATGCCCATTCATAAAAAGGTAAGACTGTTACTTCTAAATTTTGAATAAAAAAATGCTCATTATTTGATACTGTAATTACGTATAATTCTTTTATTTCATGTTCATTTGCAACTTTTTTTATCCTTTTTAATTGACTTTGCATTATTGTTGAATTAAAAAAAGGAATAGAAACAATTGCAATATTTTCATCTGGTATATAAAAGTCTATATAGTCCAGATAATAAAGCTTTTTGTATCGATTTAATAGTTCTAAAAAGATTAGATTAGTAAGTTCATTTTTAAATTTCTTTTTATGTGTAATACTTGAAAATAGGGCACAGTTATAGGTATATATTTTTTTAACAGCCTTTTCTTGCATAAATTTTGGAAGAAAATATATTATCTTTTCATTTTCTAATCTTTTACACTCTTCATAAAATTTATCTTTTGAAATTTTAATTTTTTCTTTTAAAGTTAAAAAAATCTGATTTAATGATTTTTTTTCATCCATATTAAATACTAAGATTTTTAAAATCTCTTCACAAGTTTCATCTTTATTTATTAGTTTTATTAAGTTTTGTAAAGATTCATAGATTTTATAATCAGGGGTTTGAAGAGTTTCAGGTAAATTCCCATATCTCAAGAAATTGTTAAATAAGTGTGTGATATTTTGATTTTTTTTATCATGAAGTAAGTATTCCTCAAAATCTAAAGGGTTTAAAAAAAGGTTTTTGAATCCTTTTTCTTTTCTTGCTTGTTTAGTTGTAATAATTACACTATCACAATATGGAATTTTAAATTGAAAATCAAAGTTTTCTAAAACTATAACTTTTATATTATTTCTTATTACAAACTCTTCTAGATTTTCTTCAATCTCTTGGTAAGTATTTCTTGTATCATTAAAGTCTATATAAATATATTCTTTAGAATCAAAGTTTGATAAATAATCGAAAATTAAAAAACTTTTTCCAGATTTAGGAGGGCCAGAAAGGATAGTTTTTGGGTGGGTAATTCTTATTTTTCTTTCAATAAAATTTATTTTTGAAAATTCTAATTCATGACAAAACTCAAGGCTTGTCATGATAGTTTATTTTCCTGTAGATTTACCGCTTCTTTAACCGCATTAATATAACTTTTATAGTTTAATTTTCTATCATTTTTATATGCAATATCAAAAGCAGTTCCATGATCAACCGATGTTCTAATAATTGGAAGATTTAGACTTACATTTATACTTTGATCAAAATATAATGCCTTTAACGGAGCTAATCCTTGGTCATGGTACATAGCTACAAAATATTTAAAGTTTTTCCTTGACATTGGAGAAAATGCAGTATCAGGTACTAGTGGTCCTTTAAATATCTTTTTATCTAAAGCTTTATTTGCATTTTTAATAGCTTTGAAAATCTCAACCTCTTCATTACCTAAAACACCATTATCACTTGCATGGGGATTTAGTGCTAATACACCAATATTTGGAGAGTTTACATTATTATAAAAGTCAATTAAAAAATTAGTTAGCTTTTTTTCTTCAATTGATTTTGCAACTTTTTTTAAAGGGATATGTTCAGTAAAAAGTCCTACAAATAATTTTTTACAACCTAACATCATAATGGCATCTTCACCAAAAAAGTCCCTTAAAACTTCTGTATGACCTTTATATTTTATATTTGCTTTATTCCAAGATTCTTTATTAATTGGAAGAGTTACTATTGCTTTAACTTTTTTCTTATTTGCTAAGTTAATAGCTTCCGTAAAAGAATCATATGAAAATTTACCACTTCTTTTAGATACTTGACCTGGTTTTATCTCAAATTCACCCTTTACACTAAAGATATCAAAATCATCAGGAATCTCTAGCTTTAAAAGATTCGCAGCTTCTTTTAACATCTTTTTATTTATGCAATATAGAGGTTTACAGTATTTAGAGATTTTTTCATGGGCTTTTAAAGCAATTTCAATACCAATCCCATTTAAATCACCAACTGAAACTGCTATTAAAGGTTTCTCTTCCATTGTTTTACTCATAATAGTTCTTTCATATCTTTTATAGCTTTTTCAAGTCCTGTAAAAACTGATCTAGCTATAATACTTTGACCTATATTTAATTCATCTATTGTTTTTAATTTTGAGATTTCTGTAACATTTTGGTAATTTAATCCATGTCCTGCAGCTACTTTTAAACCTAAATCAACAGCTTTTAAAGCAGATTTTTTTATCTCTTTTTTACTATTATGAAGTAGCTCTTTTAACTCTTCTCTACTTATTTCTAACTCTTTGATACTATGTTGAGAGTTTGAAAGGTTTCCATAAAGCATTGCATATAAATTTGCAAATGTTCCCGTATGAAGCTCTACCCATTCAACTTTTAAATCTTTTGATAACTCTATCATCTTTTTATCTGGGTCAATAAATAAAGATACCTCTATATCATTGTCATGAAGTTTTTTTACAGCTTTTTTGATTTTTGAATATCCTGCTTCTAAATCAAGTCCACCTTCAGTTGTAACTTCTTCCCTTTTTTCTGGAACAAGCGTTGCTCTATGTGGTTTTAATTCACAAACAATATCAATTATATCTTCATCAATTGCGCACTCTAAATTTACAGGTAAAGGGGAAAGTTTACAGATGTTTTTTGCATCATCATCGTTGATATGCCGTCTATCTTCTCTTAAGTGTATTGTTATTTGATCTGCACCGGCAATTTTACAAATTCCCAAAGCATCCATAGGATTTGGGTCATTGATTTTTCTAGCTTCTCTTAATACAGCAATGTGGTCAATATTTACTCCAAGTAACAAAGTAATCCTTTATGATAAATCTTTTAATGTTGAGATATTTGCAGCAAGTTTATTTTGAACTTCTAAATATTCAAGTTCAGGAATAGAATCTGCAACAACTCCAGCTCCTGCTTGGAAAATAATCTCATCTTCTTTAATTAATGATGTTCTAATTGTAATTGCAGAATCCATATTTCCATCAAAACCAAAATAAGCAATACTTCCCGAATAAAAATTTCTTTTAATCCCTTCAAATTGTGCAATTAATTCCATTGCCCTAATTTTTGGAGCTCCTGTCATTGTTCCTGCTGTAAAAGTTGCTGCAAAAAGGTCAAACATATCGTATTTATCATCAATTATTGCTTCTACATCAGATACCATATGCATAACATGTGAGTATTTTTCTACTCTCATTAAATCAGTTACTTTTACTGTTCCTGGACGTGCAACTCTCCCTACATCATTTCTACCAAGGTCAACTAACATTAGATGTTCTGCTTTTTCTTTTACATCAGATAACATCTCTTCTTCAAGCTCTAAGTCTCTATCTATATTTTTTCCTCTTTTTCTAGTACCTGCAATAGGTCTTAAAAGTAGGTGTCCATCTACAAGCTTAATCATAACCTCAGGAGAACTTCCTGCAATTGTAAAATCTTCATATTCAAGTAAAAATAGATAAGGACTTGGGTTTTTACTTCTTAATGCTCTATAAAAACTAAGGTGATCAACCTTTGCTTTTTGGATAAATCTATTTGACATTAGAATTTGGAAAACATCTCCAGATCTAATCATCTTTTTAGATTCTTCTACCATTTCAAAGAATTTTTCTTTTGAATAGTTAAATTTACCCTCGTCAATAATTTCTGCTTTTTTAAGTGGTGTAAATTCATATGGTTTAAAAAGCTCTTCTTCAATTTTTTTTAGGTCATTTTTAAATGATTCAACTGAAGTAACCATAATCAATTTTGATGTCTTATGGGAAAATCCTAAGATGATATTTGGTCTAATTAAGTCTAAATCAGGCATATTTAATTGGTCTTCTAAATTGTTCATTGATTCTTTTAATTTTGGCTCAAACTCTTTACCAATGTCATAACCAACATTACCTATAAAACCATCAACTAAACCAATTCCTAACTCTAAAGCTTTTTGTTTATAAAACTCTTTATCAAAATTTTTATAATATTTTTGTAGAAACTTTAAAGGGTTTGATTCAACTTCTGAAACTTCACCTTTTTCATTTTTGTAAAAACATGTGTTGTTTTCATACCAAACTCGTTCTCTATCTCCAATTACAATAAAAGAGTAGTTTCCATCACTTGAGTTTATTGTACTTTCAAAAAGAAAAGTAATTTCATCTTTGTATAATTTTTTAACTTTTTCATAGATCGAAACTGGTGTGAATTGATCTAGAAAAAGTTCTTTTGAATAAAATTGCATTAAATTAAATACCTTATTAGAATGTCAAAATAAATGCCCCTGAAACATTAAGATTTTTCTTAATATCATCAGTTGCTAATTTTGCTTGTCCTCTACTATTATATGGTCCAATTAAAACTTTATGGAACATTTTCCCATTGATAGAGACTTTATAAATTTTATATGAATAACCTTTTGCTTTAATATTGTTTAAATATTTTACACTTGGCATTTTTGAAAATGCTCCAATTTGAACAAAAGTTCCCTTTGGTTTAGTTGTAATTGTTGACGAAGTTGTAGAAGCTACTTGTTTTACAACTTTTTTTGGTTCAGGTTTTTTTACTACAGGTTTTGGTTCAGGTTGTTTTTTCTCTGGAACTACAATTTGTTCTTCTTTTTTTACTTCAAAAACATCAGGTTTAGTTTCAGGTGTAGTTGGTTCAACTACTAACTCTTTTTCCTCAATTTTTTTAAGGTCAAGGTTCTCTTCAACTTTTTCATCAATTGCTTGTGCTTTTTGATTTTCTTCTTTTATATTTTTTAGTTTTTCATTTATGATTTTTTGGTACTGCTCTTCTATATTTTCATTTTGAACAGATTCTTGTGAGTTTTGAGTTGACTCTTTAGTAAAACTATCATTTTCATTTGGTGAGTCATTTGTTAAAAGACGAATTATTATAACAGTTAATAAAAATAAAATTACTAAGACTAGTCCTAAAACAAGATATTTTTTCTTATTTTGTTCATTAGATTTTCCTTGACCTAACATAATATCTGAATACTCTTTTTCTTCTTGAATCTCAATCTCTCTATCAAGTCTTGAAGTGTTTATTTGACCAGGTTGATGAGGGGCTTGTCTTGGAGTATCATTATTGTTTTCATAAGCAGACTCCGCATCATTTATCTCATTTAACCTTTGTTCAATCTCATTTTTTTCTTGTTGTAACTGAACTTTTTTTATAAAATCTTCGCCTTTTATTTCCATAACTTATACCCTTTTTACTAGCTCCTTAAAAAAGGAGCTTAGAATTATAAAATCCTACGAAAAGCAAAATGCTTTAAAGATTATCCTTATTATAAAGGAAACTAAACTAAAATCTTAATAAGTAGATTGATTGTAAATTACAAAATCTCTTGCTAATTCTTTTAATTCTTGTTTGATTTGAGCCTGTAAGTCTGTATTATTGATATCATCTAATACATCACAAATTTTATTTGCAATAAATGTAAACTCTTCTTCTTTCATCCCTCTTGCTGTTAATGCTGGAGATCCAATTCTAATACCTGATGTTACAAAAGGACTTCTTGTTTCCCCTGGAACTGTATTTTTATTTACAGTAATACCTGCATTTCCTAATGCCGCATCTGCATCTTTACCTGAAAAATCTTTATTTAAGAATGATACTAGTACTAAGTGATTATCTGTACCATCACTTACAATGTCATATCCTCTTGACATTAAAACTTCAGCTAATACTTTTGCATTTGCTTTAACTTGTTTTGCATATTCTTTCCATTCAGGTGCTAAAACCTCTTTAAATGCAACTGCTTTTGCAGCCATAACGTGAACTAATGGTCCACCTTGTAAACCTGGGAAAATAGCTGAATTGATTTTTTTAGCAATCTCTTCATCATTTGTTAAAATAAGTCCACCTCTTGGACCTCTTAATGTTTTGTGTGTTGTAGTTGTAACAACGTCTGCATAAGGGAATGGAGACATATGTTCACCTGCTGCAACAAGTCCAGCGATGTGAGCAATATCAGCAAATAAAATAGCACCAACTGCATCAGCAATCTCTCTAAATTTTGAGAAATCAATCTCTCTTGCATAAGCACTTGCACCACAAACAATAATTTTTGGTTGAGTGATTTTTGCAATTTCCATTACTTTATCATAATTAATTCTACCATCTAATTCAACACCATAATAAAATGCTTGGTAGTTTTTACCTGAAAATGATGGTTTCGAACCATGTGTTAAGTGACCACCATGAGATAAATCCATACCTAAGATTTTATCACCTGCATTTATTAAAGCTGCATATACTGCACCATTTGCTTGGCTTCCTGCGTGAGGTTGAACGTTTGCAAATTTACATCCAAAAATTTCACAAGCTCTATCAATAGCTAATTGTTCAGCTTTATCAGCAAATTCGCATCCACCATAATATCTTTTATATGGATAACCCTCAGCATATTTGTTTGTAAATACAGAACCCATTGTTTGCATAACTGCTGGACTTGTAAAGTTCTCACTTGCAATCATCTCTAAGTGGTCAGTTTGTCTTCCTAATTCTGCCTCAACTAAATCAAAAATCTCTTTGTCTGCTTGTTCTAAAGTAGCATTTGAAATATAACTCATATAATTGTCTCTCCTATGTTTGTTTATTTATTTTATTTTTATTTTTTTAAGAAATGAAATTATTCATTTCCTTCTTCATTTTCTTCATGTAAATCTATCTCTTTAGCAATTGGTTTCATTGCTGGGAAAAGAAGTACATCTCTAATACTGTGTTGGTTTGTTAACATCATAACCAATCTATCTATACCAATACCTTGTCCTGCTGTTGGAGCCATACCATAAGATAAAGCATTTACAAAATCTTCATCCATCTCATGTGCTTCATCATCACCTGCATCTTTTGCAGCAATTTGACCTTCAAATCTTTCAAGTTGGTCAAGTGGGTCATTTAACTCACTAAAGGCATTTGCAATCTCTTTACCTGCAATAAATAACTCAAATCTATCTGTTAAATGAGGTTTTTCATCACTTCTTCTTGCTAGTGGTGAAATCTCAACAGGGTACTCAGTGATAAATGTTGGGTTAATTAATTTAGCTTCAACATATTCATCAAAAAGCTCACCTTGTAATTGTCCTAAGTTCATATTTTCATTTACTTCAAGATTTTTCTCTTTCATAAATGCTATGATTTTCTCTTTATCTTCTGTAATGTCAGCTGGAACACCACCAATTGCTGTAAGTGATTCAATTAATGGAATTTCAGAAAATTTTGTAAAATCAATCTCTAAATCACCATATGGAAGTTTTGTTGGTAAATCTAAATGCTCAAATAAAAAGTCAAAATACTCTTTAGTAAGTTCAATTAAATCTTTATAGGTTTTATATGCCCAATAAAATTCGATAGATGTAAACTCTGGGTTATGTGTTGCATCCATACCTTCATTTCTAAAGTTTCTATTGATTTCAAATACTGCTTCAAATCCACCAACTATAAGTCTTTTTAGATAAAGTTCGGGTGCAATTCTTAAAAATCTATCAACACCTAAAGCATTATGATGAGTTACAAATGGTTTAGCATTCGCTCCACCTGCAATTGGATGCATCATAGGAGTTTCAACCTCTAAGAAACCTTTGTTTTCAAAAAATCTTCTTGTTAAACTAATTACTCTAGATCTAATATGAAAAGTTTTTCTAACTTGAGAATTCATAATTAAATCTAAATATCTTTGTCTATATCTTAACTCTTTATCTGTGATTCCATGAAATTTCTCTGGAAGTGGAGAGATAGCTTTTGTTAAAACTTTTAAACTATCAACGTGTAAAGATAATTCACCTTTTCCTGTAATAAAAGGGTATCCTCCCACTTCAATTATATCACCAACTTCAATGTTCTTTTTAAAAGTTTCATTATAAAAACCTTCAGGTAAATTATCTCTAGCCACATAAATTTGTAAGATTCCACTTTCATCTTCAATCTTTAAAAAACTAGCTTTACCCATAAGTCTAAAAAATTTAATTCTACCAGCTACTATATAATGTCTATGTTCATCTCTTTTTTCTTCAGTTTGAAATAGGTCAGTATTTACATTCAAATATTTTGCAATTGTAGTATTTCTTGCACTATCATTTGCATAAGGATTTATCCCTTTTTCTCTTAAAGTGTTTGCTTTTTCTATTCTTTGTTGTATATATTTGTTTTCAAACAATCTTAAATTCCTTTATTTTTTTATTATTCTGTTTTTTCTGTATTTGTATCTTCTTGTGTTGGTGTTGATTCTGGTAAAGGATTATTTTTAATCTCTTTTGCTATCTCATCAACTTTTTTATTTACAGTTTTTTTAACTGCATCAACAACCTCTTCAGAAGATTTAATTGTAGCTTCTTTCATACCTTTTACTGTATCGCTTAACTCTTCTTTAATAGATTTTTGTTTTAATAAATCATCATCCTCTTCAATCACTTCATTTTCTTTTTTTGGAGTGATTTTTTCTTCTACTTTTTTCATAAAATCATTAGCATCTAATTTAACAATAAATCCACCAGTGCTAAGTAAAAATGGGAAAGTAACAGATTTCCCAACTTTTGTATCCATTAAATCTTTAAATGAATTAACTTGATATAAAGCATAAACAATTACTGAAAAAATTAAAAATATTTTTGCACTACCAAAGAAAAATCCTAAAATTCTATCAAATAAACCTAATCCACTTGCTTGGAATATTTTACTTAAAATAATTCCTAAAATATAAATAATCGCCCAAAATCCTACAAGTCCTATAACAAAACCTATAAGTTTAATTGTTGCTTGATTCTCTAAAGCTAAAAGTGGAGCTATAGCATTACCAATATCTCCTGCTAATCTTGAAGCAATAAAAATACCACCAATAATTCCTACTAAACCAAAAATCTCTTTAATAAATCCTCTTAAAAGGCCTTTAAGTCCAAGTAATACTGTGATACTAACGATAACTATGTCAAAAACTGTAAAATTTTGCATACATACCCTTCTTTATAATATGGCGCAATTATAGCTAAGATTTTCCAAATAAAAGTTTAATAGCCTTTTACGAAGTTTTTAATGTTTTTAAATCAAAGGATATATCAAAAGCTAAACCTTTTAATTTTTTATCTTTATAAGTAAAATTTTTATTAGAAATTGATAATTTACAATTCATATGTTTTACCAAGATTTCTTGTGTCATATACAGACCTATACCAGTTCCTTGTGATTGGTGTTTAGTTGTAAAATATGGTTCAAAGATTTTTTCAATAATTTTTTCATCAACTCCTCCTGCTGTATCTTTTATCCTCAAAGTATCTTTATTAAAAGTAATAAAAATGATTTTTTCTTTTGAATTATTTTTTATAAAAGCATCAATAGAATTATTAATTATATTTAATAAAGCTTGTTGAAATTCACTTTTAAAACTGTAAAGCTTTATCTTCTCATCAATTTTAATTACTGTAGTTATACTTAATGCTATTAACCTATCTTTTAAAAGATTTAAACTCTCATCAATAGATTTTTTTAATCCAAACTCTTCTTGATCTTTTTTCTCTTTAAAAAAATTTCTAAAATCTTCTATTGTTTGAGATAGATAATTTGTATTATTTAAAATCTTTTCACAAGTATAATTTATATCATTTTCTTCTACAAGTTTTAATTCTCCTTTTATTCTTAATCCACTTGCTAAACTTGAGATTGAACTTAATGGTTGTCTCCATTGGTGGGCTATATTATTTAACATCTCTCCCATTGAAGCCATTTTATTTTGTTGTAATAATATTCTATCTTTTTCAATTAATATTTTATTATTTTCAATTTCGTTTGTTATATCTGTTAAAGTTACAATAATATAAGGTATATCTTCTTTTATATCCGTAAGATTTACATTTAAAGTAAAATGGTAAATCTTATCAGCTTTTTTTATTGCTGCTTTAAATTTTTTATCATTATTACTAAGAATGTGTTCAGCCCAGTTTCTACCATCATAATCTTTATCAATTAAGTAGTTGTCATCATTCATTTCAATAAATCTTTCACAAATACAATCATATTTTTCTTTGAATTCATCTAGGCTTTTAAACTCATCAAAGAATTCAATTAATTGTGCATTGGCATTTTGTATTTTTATTCCATTGGTTATTACAATAATATTTTTTTGGGAATCTAAAATAGTTTGTACTCTTTTTTTCTCTATTTGAATCTGTCTTAAATACAAATAATAATTAATAGCTAAAAATATGATACCTATTAATATGATAAATAAAATTAAGTTTTTAATAGAACTTTTCTTTGCATCTACAATAGAACTGACATCAATATCTTTTAAATTCTTTGTTAGTATTATATAACCTATTATTTCGTTTTCAAACTCTATAACTTGTTGTGTAACAAGATAGTTTTCATTAATTATTTTATAATCTTTTATTTCAAGTATTTTTTCAATACTCTCTTTTTTTACTAAATCTATTAAATACTCTTTTGCATTGAAATTTGCAATATAATAATCACCCATAAATTTTTTTGTAAATGGATATTTGATTTTATTTTTGTATTTTTTATCAGCTAAAATTAAAGAATCAATTTTTTGTTTTTCTAACATTTTGGAAATAGAATTAAAGTGAGTTATCACTTCAAAGATACCAATTAACTCATTGTCTTTTAGTATTGGAACCATTGATTTAAAGGACATATCATATCTTCCAACACTAATTGAAGTTTGTATTTTTTTTGTTTTTAAAATTTTTTTGACATCAGGTCTAAATTTTAGTGAATCACTTTTATGATCACTCCAGCTTCTATAAAAACTATTTCCCTCTTTATCTAAAATTTGAAACCATACATTTTTAAACTTTGTGTATTTTCTTAGTTCTAAAGAGTATTTATTTAAATCTAGATTTAGTTTATTTTTTGTGAGTATTGAATTTATTATCTCTTTATTATCTATAAAAGATAGGGCAATAGACAAGGTTGCATTTTTTTTATCTGATATTAAAGTTAAAAGATTTTTTTTAATATATTCAGAACTTGTATAATATTTTTGAAGCAGTTTATTATTTTGTTCTTTTTGAATATAAAAATCAGTAATCATGTATATTAGAACAGAAACTAATACAAAAGAAAATAATTTTATAAATGTTTTTAAATTCATCCCTATTATCCCACATCCCTCAAGTAACTAATTATAGGATAAGTTATGTAATTTTTAAATAAAATAACGTCAATTTACTTGCAGAAAAATATTTATAACAAATTAATTGCAAAAACTTTACTAATAATTAATATTTTTTTGCTAGAATTCGCACATTATGAATAATGTAAAACGATATCCAACAAAAAAAATATATGTAGGTGATGTTGCAATTGGTGGAGATGCACCAATTTCAGTACAATCTATGACTTATAGTAAAACATCAGATATAGAAGCTACAGTAGAGCAAATCAGAAGATTACATTTTGCTGGAGCTGATATTGTAAGAGTTGCTGTTCCTGATCAAGAAGCAGCTGATGCATTAAAATCGATTAAAGAGCAAACTTCATTACCTTTAGTAGCAGATATTCATTTCAATCATAAATTAGCACTTATTGCTGCCCAAGTTGTTGATTGTATTAGAATTAATCCAGGAAATATAGGAAATAAACAAAGAGTTGCAGAGGTAGTAAAAGCTTGTAAAGAAAGAAATCTTCCTATTAGAATAGGGGTTAATTGTGGTTCCCTTGAGGCACAGTTTGAAAATAAATATGGTCAAACTCCAAAAGGTATGGTTGAGAGTGCTGATTATAATATTAAATATTTAGAAGATTTAGGTTTTGACGATATTAAAGTTTCATTGAAAGCTAGTGATGTTCAAAGAACAGTTGAAGCTTATAGAATGTTAAGACCAATGAATAATTATCCATTCCATTTAGGTGTAACTGAAGCGGGAACTATTTTTCACTCAACTATTAAATCTTCAATAGCATTAGGTAGTTTACTACTTGATGGTATTGGAGATACTATGAGAATCTCTATTACTGGTGAGCTTGAAAAGGAGATTGAAGTAGGACGCGCAATATTAAAAGATGCGGGTCTTACTAAAGAGGGACTGAATATAATCTCTTGCCCAACTTGTGGAAGAATTGAAGCTGATTTAGTAAGTGCAGTTGCCCAAGTTGAAGAAAAAACAAAACATATTAAAAAACCTCTAAATGTATCAGTTATGGGATGCGTTGTAAATGCTTTAGGTGAAGCTAAAGCTGCAGATGTTGCTATTGCTTATGGAAAAGGTGTAGGTCTTATTATTAAAAAAGGTGAGACAATTGCAAAGCTTCCAACAGAACAACTTCTTGATAGATTTTTAGAAGAGGTTGAGGCAGAAGCTAAAAAAGAGGATTAATTTTTAAAAAGATATTTAAAAAGTTTTAGAGCAGCTTGACCTGAAGTTAAAGGTTTAGCTGTCCCCTCCCAATATGCCAATCCTCGTCTTTGCAGTTTTTTATTTTGAAAAAATTTAATTAATTTATTCGTCATAAAATCGAAACTTAAAAATATTTTTTGCATTGTTTTGAAAAAATCAAATCTTTTACGAAATTTTTTATTCCATTCTTTTTCATAAAAATAGGGGTCTTCTTTTATTATGGCATTGGCTAAAATATCAGCAGATTTTATTGCATAATAGATACCTTCATATGTAAATGGTAAAACTTGTCCAGCAGCATCACCAAGTAAAAAAACGTTATTTTTAAAAAATATATCATCCTTTTCCCAAATTGGTATGAAAAAACCATTTACCTTTGTTTCATCATTTTTAATAATCTTTTTTTTGAATATTGGAAAAAGTTTTTTTGCATTTGTTCCTTCTTTTAATCCTGCACCAATAGAGAGTTTATTTCCGTGGGGGAATACCCAAGCGTATTCATTTGGGGCATAGTTTTTACCAAAATAAAATTCACAAAAATCAATATCCTTATTTGGGATATTACAGTAGTTTGTTAATATTGCATTTACTGTTGAATTAAATAAATCTTTTCTTACACTTGATTTAACACCATCTGCACCTATTAAATATTCTGTTTTTATAATTAGAGTTTTATTTTTTGTTTCTATTTTTACTAAATAATAGTTTCCTGTTTTTTCTGCTTTTTTATATCTTCCTTCTATTAAAATTGTTCCAGCTTCTTTTGCTAATTCTCTATTTTTTTTATCAAATTCTTGTCTTAATACAATTGAAATTGGTGTATTTGAAATATCAACTTTAACACTATATTTTGGTGAATGAAGTTTACATATATTGATTTTTTTATTTTCAAACTCTTTTGGTAAATCAAACTCCTCAAATACAATCGATTTTACTCCTCCTCCACAAGGTTTGTCATAATTGAGATTTTTTTCTACTAAAATATTTTCAATACTATTTTTTGATAACTTTCTAGCTAAGGTTGATCCAGCAGGGCCTCCTCCTATTATTAGACATTTTGTAGAAAGTTCATATTGATTGTTCATTTTTTACCTTATAAATTAAGTTTTTTATTCTAAAGCAAAGCATCTAAAATTAACTTGAAGATAATGACTCTTTAGCTATAATCTTTAGCTTATAAAAATGGAGATTTAATGGATAGTGTATATAGTATAAATATTGAAAGAGCAGTTTTAAGTTCAATTCTTTTTAATCCTGAAGAGTTAGAAGATGTATTAGGTGTTTTAAAACCAAAAGATTTTTATCTACCTGCTCATCAAAAGATTTTTGCAGTGATGATAAAACTACACGATTTGGCAATGCCAATTGATGAAGAGTTTATTAGAAAAAGAGTTGATTCAAAAGAGGTTGATGATTCAATTTTACTTGAGATTTTATCTGCAAATCCAATAACAAATACTTTAGCATATGTAAGAGAGATTAAAGATGCTTCTGTAAAAAGAGAACTTACAACTCTAGCAACCACTATTAAAAAAGTTTCCCTTGAAGAGGAAACAAGTGCAAATGATGCTTTAGATGTTGTTCAAAGCGAACTTTATAAAATCTCAACTGATAGTGCAACTTCAGAATTAAAGCATATGGAGACAATTACTGCTGATACTCTTTCTTATATTGAGAAGATGAAAAAACTAGGAAATCAACACCTTACAGGTAGAACAACAGGTTTTTTTGATTTAGATAAAAGAACAACAGGGTTTAATGAAGGGGATTTAATTATCTTAGCAGCAAGACCTGCAATGGGTAAAACAGCACTTGTATTAAATATGGCATTAGCAAATGTTGAAGCGGGAAATGGTGTTATCTTTTTCTCTTTAGAGATGCCTGCAGAACAATTAATGTTAAGGATGCTTGCCGCTAAAACATCAATTCCATTACAAAACCTTAGAAAAGGGGATATGGATGATAAACAATGGACTGATTTAACAAATGCTTTTGAGGATTTAAATCAAAAGAAACTATTTGTTGATGATGGTGGTAGTATTAATATTAACCAATTAAGAGCAAGGGTTAGAAAACTTGCACAAAATGAAGCGAATAATATCTCAATGGTAATTATCGATTATCTTCAACTAATGCAAGGTACTGGAAATAAAGATAGACACCAAGAAGTTTCTGATATTTCAAGGGGTCTTAAAATGCTTGCAAGGGAGATGAAAATCCCAATTATTGCACTTTCTCAGCTTAATAGGGGACTTGAAAATAGACCTGATAAAAGACCAATGCTTTCTGACCTTAGAGAATCTGGAGCAATTGAGCAAGATGCCGATATTATTATGTTTGTTTATAGGGATGATGTTTATAAAGAAAGGGAAGAAGCCAAAAAAGAAAAAGAGGCTCAAGATAAAGGGGAAGAGTATAAATCTAAGTTTGTTAATAAACCAGTCGAAGAGGCAGAAATAATAATTGGAAAACAAAGAAATGGTCCAATTGGAACTGTAAAACTTGATTTCCAAAAACAATTTACAAGATTTGTAAACAAAGATAATCCAAATGAAGCCCCAATAGAAGTGGTTTTTGAATCAATTTCAGATTCAGGGAAAGAGACACAAATAGATGTTCCTGAAATATTATAAAATATAAAAATATATTATTTTATTATCTTTATTTAAGAAACCTAAATATATAATTTAAAAATTTACTTTTTAAAGGATATATTATGAAAAAAGGTTTCTCTCTTTTGGAACTAATCTTCGCCATTGTTGTTATTGGAATAATCGCATCTTTTGCAATACCTAAATATTTAGATACAAGAGATGATGCAGTTGCTTCAACTATTCAAAGGGATTTAGCAACAGCTACTACTTCTATTCAAACTTATTATTTGACAAAAAGAAGTATCTCTGATATTTCAGATGCTGTTCAGTTAAATACTGCAAATTGGACTCTTGATAATACAAAGTTAATAATGACATCAAAAAATGGAAATGGATGTGCAAAATTAACTATTGCAAATGAAAAAATAACGATTAATATTGATACTAATGAAGATATTTGTTCTAAACTTTCTAACTTAGGAGTCACTGATGGTACAGAAATTAATCTAATCTAAAACTAAAGAGTATAGTTTTAGCTATACTCTTTACTTAAAAACCTTTTTAAAGACAAATCTATTATACAAACATAATAATTTATTCGATAAAATAATCACCTTACAGAATATTACAAAGAAAAGAGATATAGTATGATTTTAAGTCAAGCTGATAAAGAATTAATTAACAACTCAATTAGAGATGTAAAAGATTTCCCAAAAGAGGGGATTGTATTTAAAGATATTACTACTTTATTAAATAATAAAGTTGCTTTCCAAACCTTAATGAACCACTTAGAAGAAAGATATAAGAGTTATGATTTAGATTATGTTGCAGGTATTGATTCTAGAGGTTTTATTTTTGGAGCTGCTTTAGCTGATAGACTTAATATAGGTTTTGTTCCAGTTAGAAAGAAGGGTAAACTACCTTCAACAACAGTTTGTGAAAAGTATGAACTAGAATATGGTTTTGATGAGGTTGAGATTCATTTAGATGCCTTTCCAATTGATAATGCAAGGGTATTATTAATTGATGATTTAATAGCAACAGGTGGAACTGCAAATGCTTCTGCAAAATTAATTAAAGATGTAAAAGCAAATTTAGTTGAAACTTGTTTCTTAATTAACCTTACTTTTTTAAATGGTGTAAAAAGATTAGAAGAACATGCACCAGTATATACAATAATAGATATTTAAAAAGAGATTATAAATGAAAAAAGATTTTTATATACCAAAAACATCAACATTTGATCCAGATGCTAATGGACATTTTGGAATTTTTGGGGGAAGATATGTCCCTGAGACATTAATGCCTATTTTAAAAGAGCTTGAAATTGAGTATGAAAAATATAGACATGATGAAGATTTCTGGAAAGAGGTTGATGGATATTTAAAAGATTATGTGGGAAGAGAAAATCCCCTATATTTTGCTAAAAATATAAGTGAAGAGATTGGTGCAAAAGTTTATTTAAAAAGAGAAGACTTAAACCATACGGGAGCTCATAAAGTAAATAATGTTATTGCTCAAGGATTACTTGCAAAAAAACTTGGAAAGAAAAAGGTAATTGCTGAAACAGGAGCAGGTCAACATGGTGTTGCAACTGCAACTATTGCTGCTTTACTTGGTCTTGAATGTACTGTATTTATGGGTGCAAAAGATGTTGCTAGACAAGAATTAAACGTATTTAGAATGAAACTACTTGGTGCAAAAGTAATTGCAGTTGAATCGGGAAGTAAAACATTAAAAGATGCTATGAATGATGCAATTAGATACTGGGTTACAAATGCAAGAGATACATTTTATATAATTGGAACAGTAGCAGGTCCCCATCCTTATCCCGTTATGGTTAGAGACTTCCAAGCAATTATAGGATACGAAGCAAGGGCTCAAATCTTAAAAAAAGAGGGTAGATTACCAGACTATGTTGTTGCTTGTATTGGTGGTGGATCTAATGCAATTGGTATGTTTTCACATTTCTTAGAAGATAAAGAAACAACTTGTGTAGGTATTGAAGCTGGTGGATTAGGACTTGATACCGATAAACATGGTTGTTCTTTAGAAAAAGGAAGTCCTGGAATTTTACATGGTCAATGCTCTTATTTACTTCAAGATGAAAATGGTCAAGTTTTAGAAGCACACTCTATTAGTGCTGGACTTGATTATCCAGGGATTGGACCAGAACACTCTTTTCATAAAGATAATAAGACTGTTGAATATGATTCTGTAACAGATAAAGAAGCTATAGATGCTTTTGTATGGTTATCTCAAAAAGAGGGGATTATCCCTGCCTTTGAAAGTGCCCACGCAATAGCATATTTAAAGAAAGCAAAAGATAAATTAAAAGATAAATTAGTAATTATTAATCTTTCAGGGCGTGGCGATAAAGATATGGTTCAAGCAAAAGACCTATTGCATTTTGATTAAGAGTTCTAATGTTAGAAAAATTACAAAATAATTCAGGAAAGATACTCTTTTTAGTTGTAGCATTATTTGTAATCTTTTTAGGTTACAATTTATATCAAGCTCCTGTAGAAGGTTTAGAAAACAAATTTATATATTTACTAAAAACCTATGGATATATAATACTTTTTGCATGGAGTATCCTAGAGGGTGAAGCTGGTCTTATTATGGCTGGACTTTTATCTCATACAGGTGATATGAACCTTTATTTAGCAGTTTTTGTTGCTGGATTAGGTGGTTTTGCTGGTGATCAGATATACTTTTATACAGGAAGATTTAATAAATCTTATGTACATAAAAAATTTAAAGGGCAAAGAAGAAAATTTGCCTTAGCACACTTACTTTTAGTAAAATATGGTTGGCCAATTATTTTTATTCAAAGATATATGTATGGGATGAGAACAATTATCCCTATCTCAATTGGTCTTACAAGATATAGTGCAAAAATGTTTGCTTTTATTAATTTAATTAGTGCGTGGGTGTGGGCTGCAATTACTATTGTACCAGCATGGTATTTTGGTGAAGAGATTTTAGTAGTATTGAAATGGGTAAAAGAACATTGGTATTACGCAGCACCATTTGGAATAATTATTGGTGGAAGTATAATTTATTATTTCCATAGTGTAACTAAGAAAAAGGAGAAAAACTTTGAAGGTTAATTTAGTAGAAAATAGTTTTGAAAAAGAAGAATCTGAAATTGAAATATATATAACTGATGATATTGAAAATACAAAAGACAAAGAACTTTTAGACCTTTTAGGGTTTGAAGAAAAAGATGAAAGTGTTATCTTACTTCCTGAAGTTGGAAGAATTTATGTAGGGTGTGAAGATAATGATTATGATAGTATTGCAATTGCTATTTCATGTGCTATTAAAAAATTCCAATCTACAAAATTTGAAAGTGCAAAAATAAAATTAGATGATTTAAATTTAAAAGCTCTAGTTGAAGGTGCTATTTTAGGTTCATATAAATTTTGTGAATATAAATCAGAAAAGAAAAAAGTAAAAAAACAAGAATTAAATATTTGTGTACCTAAAATCACAAAAGAGATGCAAAAAGAGTTTGATGATTCGAAAATTATTGCAAAATCTGTTAATAAAACTAGAAATATTGTAAATACTACACCAGCAGATTTTTATCCAAAAGTTATGGCTGATACGGCAAAAAAAATTGCTAAAGAGAATAATCTTGATTTTAGAATTGAGGGTGAAGAGTATTTGGAAAAAAATGGAATGTTTGCGATGCTTTCTGTAGGTCGTGCTTCTATACATGAATCAAAATTAATACATTTAACTTATAAACCAGAAAACCCTAAGAAAAAAGTTGTCTTAGTTGGTAAGGGGTTAACATATGATTCTGGTGGATTATCACTTAAACCAGCAGATTTTATGGTTACGATGAAGTCTGATAAAAGTGGTGGAAGTGCTGTTTTAGGTATAATGAATGCTGTTGCAAAATTAGGACTTGATGTTGAAGTTCATGGAATTATAGGTGCAGTAGAAAATATGATTGGTGGAGATGCTTATAAACCGGATGATGTTTTAGTAGCTAAAAATGGTAAAACTATTGAAGTTAGAAACACTGATGCAGAGGGTAGATTAGTTCTTGCTGATTGTTTATGTTATGCCCAAGATGAGATTGAAGATATAGACTATATCTTTGATTATGCAACTTTAACAGGAGCTTGCGTTGTTGGTGTTGGTGAATATACATCTGGAATAATGGGAAGAAATATTGAACTAAAAAGATCAATTGTTGCAAATGCTTTAGAAGCAGGTGAATATGCAACAACTTTACCTTTTAACAGATTTTTAAGAAAAACTTTAAAATCAGAAATTGCAGATATTTCAAATATCGCAAACACAAGATATGGTGGAGCAATAACAGCTGGATTATTTTTAGACAATTTTATATATGAAGAGAATAAAGACAAATGGATTCACCATGATATTGCTGGACCTGCATTTGTAGAAAAAGCATGGGGTTATAATCCACATGGTGCAAGTGGGGCTGGAGTTAGAATGACTCTAGAATTTTTGAAAAATATTGACTAAAAAATTTACTTATAGGAAAAGATATGATTAAAACTGATGTAAAGCCAAAGATATTAGTAATTGGTGATTTGATGATAGATGCTTATTTAATTGGTAGTTGTGATAGAATTGCTTTAGATGCACCTGTTCCTGTTCTTGATATTAAAGAGGAGATTGATGTTTTAGGTGGAGCTGGAAATGTTGTTAGAAATTTAGCCTCTTTAGGTGCAAAAGTTTCAGTTATGTCAGTAACTGGTGATGGTCAAAATGGTAAAGAATTAAAACATTTACTTGACCAACTTGAAACAAAATCTTTTATTTTAGAACAAAAGGGAAGAAAAACTTCAAGAAAAACTAGAATTATGTCAAATGGTAAACAAATTTTTAGATTTGATCATGAAAGTAAAAACAATATCTCTTTTGATAATGTTAAAAAACTTTATTCGAAACTTCAAGAAAAGATTAAAGCATATGATGCAATTTTATTAGCAGATTATGGTAAAGGTGTTCTAACAAGAGACTTTACACAAAAAATTATTCAATATGCAAATAAACATGATGTAAAAACAATTGTTGACCCATATGGAGATGATTATTCAAAATATCAAGGTGCATATTTAATTATTCCGAATAAAGACGAGGCTTCAAAAGTTACTGGAATCGATATTGATAATGATGATAGACTTTTAGATGCTTTAAAAGAGATAAAAAATAAATTTGAAACAAAAGAAGCAATTGTTACTCTATCAGAAGAGGGTGTTGCAGTTTTAAATGAAAATAATAAATTATCAGTTTTACCAACTGTTCCTTTAGAGGTTTTTGATGTAACAGGTTCAGGTGATACTCTATTAGCTTCAATGGGTTATGCCCTTGCAGGAAACAATGATATTATTAGTTCAGTTGAATTTGCTAACTTAGCAACTGGAGTTGTTTTAAGAAAAGCTGGAACTTCTACAGTTTCAATTGACGAGATACAATCTGATCAAACATATCTTGATAGAAAAATTATCGAGAGAAATTTAAGCTGTAAACTTAACTAAGAAGTAGGGTTTATCCCTACTTATAAAAAAATATAAAATAAGAATCTTTTTTATTAAATTATTTGTGATATAATATGTACAATGAAGTATATAGTTATATTAATAGTTTTAACAACTTTATCATTTTCTAAAAATTTAGATAAAGTAAATCTTTACTTAAAATGGAAACATCAATTTCAATTTGCAGGATTTTATATTGCAAAAGAGAAAGGGTTTTTTGAAGAAGAAGGACTAGATGTTAATATTATTGAACCAAGCTCTAATAATCCTATTAATATTGATAAAATTTTGAATGAAGAAAACTCTTTTGGTATCTCTGATTCATCATTAATTAATTCAGTAATGCATGGTGAAAAACTATCATTAATCATGCCTATTTTACAAGAAACTCCTTTTACTTTCTTATTTTTGAAAAGTTCAAATATAAAATCCGTTAATGATTTTAAAAATAAAAGAATAATGTTAGATTTAAATAATAAAGAGAATGCCTTTGCAAAATTGTTTTTAAATAAATTTAATATAAATGAAAAAAATATAAAAGTGATTCCCAGCTCATATGATGTTCAGGATTTAATAAATAAAAAGGTTGATATTTTTAATGCTTATATATCAAATGAACCTTATAGATTAAAAGAAGAGGGGATTGAGTATGAGTATTTAAAAAGCTCCTCTTTAGGAATGAATTTTTATGGAGATATTCTCTTTACTTCAATAAAAAATGAAAAAAATAACCCTAAAAGAGTGAAATCTTTTTTTAATGCAACTATGAAAGGTTGGCAATACGCTTTTACTCACATAGATGAAACAATAAAGTTAATTTTAGAAAAATACAATACTCAAGGATTTAGTTATAGTAAATACCTATTTGAGGCAAATAGTTTAAAAGAATTATCTGGTATCAATGATGGAACTTTTGGAAAGTTTAATTTTACAAAAATTAATCAGATTATTAGCAGCTATTTTTTAATTGATAAAAAACTTACCTTAAAAGATATAAATAATCTTCATATAGACTTCTTGTCAAATGAAAGATTTTTTATAGATGATAAGTCAATAGTTTTTAATAAAAAAGAAATAGAATATTTAGAAAAAAAAGATAAGATTACTTTTTGTGTAAGTAAAGGCATTGAACCTATGGTTTTTTATAAAAATGGGGAATTTAAAGGTATTTCTATAGATTTTTTTAAGATGATTGAAAAAAAAATCAATAAAAAAATCCAAGGGATTCTAACTTTAACGCCAGAAGAGTGTGACACTTTACTAAAAAAGAAAAAGGTGGATTTAAAACCTTTAATTTTAACTGACCCAAATGCTTATAGCTTTTTAAAACCAACAGTACCTTACTATAATGGATACTTAGTATTAGCCACAAAAATTAGTCAACCATATTTATTAGATATTTCTCAATTAGAAGATAAACATTTAGGTTTATTAAAAGATACAGAAAAAATTAATACTCTTATTAAAAAAAGATTTCCAAACCTTAATTTTGTAGAGATTAATGGAACAGTTGAAAATGCATTGGAACTAATAAGAAAAGATGAAATTTATGGCTTTTTAGGTGTTTCAGATATCATCTCATACAATATACAAAAATATTTTACCCATGAATTAAAGATTATGAAAAGATTAAGTGACTTAAAAGATGGAAGTATAGGTGTTGTAAAAGATGATTATATTTTACATTCAATTTTAAATAAAGCAATTTTAAGTTTCAGTGATAGAGAAAAAAGAGATATTAAAAATAAATGGGCTTATGTTAAAGAAGAAACAATAATAAAAAAAGAGTATTTAATTAATATCTTTTTTATTATCTTTATAATCATTTTGGCTTTTTTTTATAAACAATATGTTTTACATAAATCAAATAAACAACTTAAAATAAAAGTTAATGAAGAAGTAAAAAAAAATAGAGAAAAAGATAAAATCCTTTTTCAGCAAATGAAGCTTGCTAGTATGGGAGAGATGTTAAATAACATTGCCCATCAATGGAGAGAACCTTTAAATGTAATAAATTCAAATGTTGCAGTAATTGATTCTATATTTTCCAAATATAAAATTGAAGATAAAAAACTAGAAAATACACTTACTCAAATTGAGTCACAAACAAAATATATGTCTGATACTATTGATAGTTTTAGAACATTTTTTTACCCCTCAAAAGAAAAGAAAGAGTTTATTTTATCTAAAACTATAGAGCATGTGTTAAGAATAATAAAATTTGATTATGAAAAATCTAATATCCAAATAAACACAAAAATTTTAAATGATAAAAAGATCAATGGTTATAAAGGTGAATATATTCAAACAGTAATTGCCATATTGCATAATTCGAAGGATGCTTTTATTTTAAATGGGATTAAAGACCGAAGAATAGATATTTGTATTGATAATATGCTTACAATAGAAGATAATGCCGGAGGGATAGATGATAAGTTAATTGATAGAATTTTTGAACCTTATTTTACAACAAAATATAAAAATAAAGGGACAGGAACTGGTCTTTATATGGCTAAAATGATTATAGAAAATTCTATGAATGGTACGTTAAGTGTTGAACAAAAAAAAGATGGAACAAAATTCAAAATTATAATTTAAACGGAGATAAAATGAGTAAAAATTATTCAATTCTGTATGCAGAAGACAATAAAGACGTTAGAGAGAACTATGTATTGTATCTAGAAAATTATTTTGATTATATATATGAGGCTAATGATGGTTTAGAAGCCTTTGATATTTATAGAGATAAAAAGCCAAATGTACTTTTGCTTGATATTAATATGCCAAATATGAATGGTTTAGAACTTGCAAAAAAAATTAGAGAAAATGATAGTAATATACCTATAGTTATACTTAGTGCTCATTCTGATAAAGAGTTTTTATTTGAGGCTATAAAATTAAATTTAGTGGAATATTTAACTAAGCCCGTTGATAGAAATAAATTTAAAAGTGTATTAGAAAACTCTATAAAGAAAGTTAAAGAAAATGCTCCGAATAATCAATTTATTCATTTTGCAAAAACAACTTATTGGGATTGTTCAAAAAGGTTATTTTTTCATAAAAATAAAATGATTGATTTAACAAGAAATGAAAGAATACTTTTTGAACTTTTATTAAATAATAAAAATGAGATTATAAATCCTAATGAAATTTCAAAGTATGTATGGGACAATGAAACTGAAATTAATGATGCTAGTATTAGGAATTTAGTAAAAAGATTAAGAAAAAAATTGCCTGTTGACATTATTCAAAGTATTTATGGAAGTGGTTATATTTTAAGTCATTAGGGTGCTTTTAAATCAATTTTCAGTATAATCGCGAATTAAAATATAAATAAAGGTCATAAATGGGTTTAGGTGTAGGAATCGTAGGATTACCAAACGTAGGAAAATCAACAACTTTTAATGCTTTAACAAAAGCACAAAATGCAGAGGCACAAAACTATCCTTTTTGTACAATTGAACCAAATAAAGCAGTTGTTCCAGTTCCTGATAAAAGATTAGATGAATTAGCAAAAATTGTTATTCCTAATAAAATTCAATACTCAACAATAGATTTTGTTGATATTGCAGGATTAGTAAGAGGTGCTTCAAAGGGTGAAGGACTAGGGAATCAATTTTTATCTAATATTAGAGAAGTAGAAGTGATTTTACATATGGTTAGATGTTTTGATGATGGAAATGTTACTCACGTAGAAGGTGATGTTGATCCAATTAGAGATATTGAAATTATTGAAACAGAACTAATCTATGCAGATATAACTCAATGCGAAAAGAAAATTGAAAAGCTTAAAAAACAATCTAAAGGTTCAAAAGAAGCAGCGGCTATGTTAGTTGTAGCAGAAGCATTGATGAAACATTTAGAAGAATTACAGCCAGTTAAAACGTTTGAAGATAAAGAGAATGAATTATTTTTACAAATGGACAAAGAGTTAAGATTTTTATCAAATAAAGATGTAATCTATGGTGCAAATATGGATGAAGATTCTTTAATGGATGGTACAAATGAATATGTTGAGAGACTTAAAGAACATGCAGCTTCTGTAAATGCAGATGTGATTACACTTTGTGCGAAAATTGAAGAAGAATTAGTTGGTATGGATGATGACGAAGCAAAAGAATTATTAACTGATTTAGGTGTTGAAGAGTCTGGACTTGAGCAAATCATTCATAAAGCTTTTGATAAATTAGGTTTACAATCATATTTTACTGCTGGAAAAATTGAAGTTAGAGCATGGACTATTAGAAAAAATACAAAAGCTCCACAAGCAGCTGCTGTTATTCATAACGATTTTGAAAAAGGTTTTATTAAAGCAGAAGTTATTTCTTACAATGATTTTGTTACTCTAGGTGGAGAAGCAAAATGTAAAGAAGCAGGTAAACTAAGACTTGAGGGTAAAGATTACATTGTTCAGGATGGCGATGTAATGCATTTTAGGTTTAACACTTAATTAAAATTTTGTTATAATTTATCTAATTTCATAGAGGAGTACATTGTGAGTGATTATATTATTGAAAAAATCGAGTCTTTACCTCCATTACCTAAGACAATAATTGAAATTGAAGAATTTAGGCAAAAGCCTGATAAAGAATCTTTTGAACTATTAAAAATTGTAGAAAAAGATGCTCTTATTGTTTCTACTTTATTAAAAGTTTCAAATTCAGCTATGTTTGGATTTAGAAGTAAAGTTGAAACAGCAAGTAAGGCTATTAACCTTTTAGGGATTAATTTCACTATTTCTATTGCAATTGGTGGAACAGTTCAAAATCTTTTAAAAACAAATTTATCGGCATATGGAATTAATAGTGATGACTTTATGAGAGCTTCAAATCTTGCAACTACTCTTACTTCAACTTGGCTTTCTAAAGTATCATTTGATTTAAAAGAAGAATTAATTTTGCCAGCTTTATTACAAGAAGCAGGTAAATTTATTTTGGCTGATGTTATTGAAAATGAAGGTAAAACTGAAGAATTTAATATTGCAATAAAAAGTGGTAAAGATGTTGCTTCTCTAGAAAAAGAGATTATTGGTATGACTACTTCTGAAATTACTGCAAAAATATTTAAGCATTGGAAATTAAGTGAAAATCTTATTAATGTAATTGAATATGTTGATGATATTGAAAAATGTCCAGCTGAATACTTAGAAAGAAGTCAAATTCTTGAAGTGATTAAAATAATTTGTAATGTAACAGATGCCTTTAGTGATGAAAATATTGAAAAAGGTATTGAAAAAGCAAAAGAATATAATTTTGATGTTAAAAGCCTAGAAAAGGCAATTGAAAAAATTCAAGACAGATTATTAGATGAATAATTAAGACAATATTGTCTTAATTATTTAAACTCATTATATCTATCTTCATTACTCATTGCAAGATCTAAAGAATGCAATGATTTCTCTATAATATTATCTTTATAACCCCATGATACAGAAATTGTTAAATTTGGTTTTATCTCTCCATCTTTAGTAATAAAATTTAACTCTTTTATTTTTTCTATATATTGTTTATAGTCTTCATTTTTATTTAAAATAAAGGCAATTCTAGGACCATAAAATCTATATAAAGGTATGAACTCATTTATTTTTAGTACATAATCTTTAAAAAATTGATTAACCTTTTTGTAGTGAAATTTACTATTTAACTCTATAAAGTCATTGATATAAATCTCTACTAAAATAAACTCTTCATTTTCATCTTTTTGTAAAAGTTCAGCCTGTAGTTTATTTTTATTATAAAGAGTTGTTACTGTATCTTGATATATAGGGATACTTTTTATGTAACTAATTATCAAATTTATAATGTTTTGTTTAATATAGTCTTTGTTTTTTTGATAAATATTTTCAAAAATATGTTTATATACTTTTGAATAAGCTATTTTTAGTTTATATCCTTCAATTAATGGAATCTCTAAACGTTCATAACCTAAATCTATCAGAATACAATCTTTTTCACATAAACCCTCCACAGCAACAAATGTAAGTCCATAAAAGATATCTTTTGAGATAAATTGCTCAATATATGTATTTAAAAGTTGGTTATTTAAACCCTCATCATTAAAAATCTTTGTAACAATATTTGAAAGATCTTGATTGATTTGATATTTTAGATTAATCTCTTCTTGTTTAAAGTATTCATTCATCAATTTTTGACCAATCTCAACATACTTTGAATCTGAAATAAAAACACCTTCAAGATTCATTCTTTGTATATTTGATTTTCCATGATTATAAAGAATATCTTTATTTAATTTTGCATATTCATTTTCCAATAAATCTTTTCCATTTATACTTATATAATAAAAATAGTATAAAGATGAATTTTTGATAGAATCGTAATCATAATAATAAGAAAAATATAGTGATAAAGATAAATATAGTTTTGAATAAATTGACATAAGATGTGATGCAATTTTATTCTCTTCAATATAATCAATTATTTTTTTAATAATCTCTGAATCCAATTTATCTGATTTTTGATTGATGAATTTATTTATAATAACATCACAAATATTTAATTTATAAAACTCATGATAGTCATTTTTAAACTTTTCAAAATCAAGAAGGATTTCTAAAATTTTAAACATTTTATCATCATCAATATTTGATGAATATAGTATTAAAGAATATATAATATGCATGTTTGAACTGTTAAAGTCACAATTTTCTATAAATTCATTTATAATATCTTCATAATTTTTTGTTTCATAATCTTTAAAATAGATATAGCTGTAGTTTGATAAAAGCTCTTCTTTAAAACTATTTAAACTATTAAATACAGGGACATTTTTATGGATAATTATTTGTTTATATAAGTTGATGATTTCTTTAAACTTTTCAACACTATTATAACTATTCTCTTCATATGTTAATTCAAGTTTATATAAAAGATTTAATAACAGAGTAGTTGAAGAGTTTAGAAAAATATAATAGTATTCATCACAATTTGCATCATTTGCAAAGTTTGTATTTTTTGATAAATCATACCCTTCATAAATTTTTTCAAAATTAAAAGTAAATTCTTCTATTAGATATTCACAATTTTTATTTGAGGTATCAATATAAGGGATGTGAGAATAATAAAATAAAAGTTTTCCTAAAATATTGTTTAAAGTATTTATTTTATCTTCATCAAGATTTAGATTAAATTTTACTATATTAATTGTTTCACTAATAACATTAACTAAAGGGTTAATAGTCTTTTTTCTTAAAATATCAATTGAGTTTATGGTACATAATTCATTGATTACTTCTATTA
The DNA here is from genome assembly GCF_005771535.1 of Arcobacter arenosus. Classification (NCBI taxonomy): domain Bacteria; kingdom Pseudomonadati; phylum Campylobacterota; class Epsilonproteobacteria; order Campylobacterales; family Arcobacteraceae; genus Arcobacter; species Arcobacter arenosus. The sequence continues at coordinate 251,648 of NZ_VANU01000001.1, read as the reverse complement.
AAATTGTATACAACTCAAATGTTAAATCAAAATTTTCTTCATCCTCTTTGTCTTTTAAATCTTTCAGCACTTTTTCATATTCTCTAAATAAATTCCCAAGAATTTCCATGTTATAAAAATTATAGCTTTCGAAGATTTCAAACTTTTTTCCCATTGATAACAAATTTATAATGATTATAATCTCTTTAAAAACTATTGTTGTACTGTCATCAAGGATATTTTTCATTTTATTTTGAATATATGAAAGTAAATATTTTTTGAAATTAATATTTGAAGTAATCTCATGGGCAATATCATTAGGAATTTTTTCATTATCAATATATAATTCATTAATATAATTTATTAAGGCATTATAATCATCATTTACATTATCTAGGAAAGTAGTATTAGTTTTTATATCATACTTTGAAAGTAAACTTGTAACAACAAAATCTTCTAAATCAACATCTAAAAATTCTGAAGCAGTGCTTTTTTTAATTATAAACATTGGGAATCCTAAAAAAAAGATAATTTATTATATAACTTTAAAACTTACAAACCTTGAAGTATTATGTTCCATAAATAATCTATCTCTTCATCTTCAAAGGAGATTGTTGTCATATCATTAAAAAGTTCTCGTATTTTTTTTATCTTGAATTTTCTACTATAAGCACAAGAAGAGTGTACGGGCATGAAGCTTCTTACAAGTGAAATATCTTTTTTTATATCTTTTTCACATAAAAAACAATTTAATTCAGTATGAAGTCTACCCTCATATTCTAAAAGTTTTAAATAGTTTTTACAAATGGCTCTTTTTGGGTTTTGTTTTATCATTTGATGGGATAATTTGTCTAATAGTTTAAAATAAAAGATATCAATTTCTTCAACGTCTTTTAAGTGAGGATAAAAAAGTTTTATAAATCTTTGCCAACAATATAGCTTTTCATTGTCAAATATCCATTCAAAGCCTAATTGTATAACATCTTTTAGTCGTGGAATAGTACTTTTTAAATTTGATTCTAGTTCGAAATCAATCTTATAACCAATATTTATATTAGAGTGTCTTGCCCCATAAAATCTATAAGTTGTAAATAAATGATTTTCACTCAAAATTGAAACGATTAAATCATCATCTTTAACCGATTTTATGTCTATAATGTACCCTTGCATAACACTTTCTATAAATAATTTAAAAAAATTATATCAAATCTAAAATAGAAACTTGCTTCAAATAAATTTTATGCTAAAATAATTCAAACATTTTAAAAGGGAAAATAAATGGATTTTAGAAACGTTTCTATTGCCAAGGAAGCTAGTATTCTTTATAACGGAAATATTACGAGTAGAGGTATCACTTTTGAAGATGGAAGTAAAAAAACATTAGGAATTATGTTACCTGGTGAGTATGAGTTAAATACAGTTAATAAATCTACTATAGATATTAATTCTGGTTCACTTGAAGTTATGTTACCAGCTGAAGATTGGGTTGAGTATACTGCACCTGCAAGTATTGAAATTTCACAAAACTCAAAGTATAAATTAAAAGTTACATCTTTGGTTGACTATTGTTGTTCTTTTGAGAAAGTATCATATAAAAAGTAAGAGGTAAAGTATTACTTTATCTTTTACTTTTCACACATTAAAATCTTTTCACTTTTTTTATTATAATAAATTTCAATTATCACTAATGATACAATTATTGTAGTTATCATCCAAAATAATGGAATATAAAAAGTTAATACCAATAAAATAAAAAAAAACAGGGTCATTAATAAATATTTCATACCTGAAACCTTAAGTTAAATTAATAACATAATAATATATAAAAGTAAATAAAAAGTAAATTATAAAATAATTTTAGTTAATGGAAAGCTCTAAAATAAATCTTAGAGCTTTTCGTATTTTAAGATTAAAAAAATAGATTATTCAGCTACAGAAACTTCTACTGGAGTAGATTCCCAGATACCATGTTTTGTACAGTAACCATGAGCAACTAAATTTAATTTTTTACCAGTTGGAATAATTGTAAATGTTGTAGTGTTATGAGCTTTAACATTTCCTAATGTTCCTGGAACATATGATGCTTTTGCTAACTGAGTATCACCATTAAATAGTGTTACAGACTCAATATAGTGATCAAAATCATCTGGGTGAGTATATTCATTACCCATTTTTACAGTTACTTCAAATGGTTCACCTTTTTTTGCAGTTTCAGCACAGTGAATAAATGGCGAGTGTCTATCAATTAAGTCTTTTTTTGCTTCTCTCTCAACAGTATCGATGTCAACATATTTGTTAATTTTTGGCATATATTTCTCCTTAATAAAATTGCGTGCATTATACCGAAAAATCTTGAATTAATAAGATAATTATTTTATTAAAATTGTTTTTAAGAAAAATATCAGAAATAAAAGCTTCATTATGATAACATTCCCCAATGAATAAAGAAGATTATTTTATAAAACAATTTGATAAGAACTCATCTTTTATAGGAGATGATGGTGCTTTAGTTGATAATATTGTATACAGCAATGATGCTTTTTTTGAAGATGTTCATTTTAAAAAAAACTGGTTTAGTTTAAAGCAAATTGCAAGAAAAGCAATGTTAGTAAATATTTCAGATGCCATTGCTATGAATGCAGTTCCAAAATATGCACTTCTTACAGTTGCAATTCCTAAAGAATACTCTAAAAAAGATATAAAAGAATTGTCTCAAGGTTTTTTGGAAGTTGCAGAAGAGTATGGGATAGAGATAATTGGTGGAGATACCATCTCAAATATAAAGCTTGATATTAGTGTTACTATTATTTCAAAAACAAATGATGCAAAATTAAGAAGTGGAATTAAAAAAGATGATTTAATTTGCTATACGGGAGATTTAGGTACTTGTAAAAAGGACTTAGAAAAACTTTTAGCTGGAAAGAAAATTTCAAAAAAATCAAAGTTTTATGAGCCTAAATTAAAAGCAGATTTCTTTTATGAAGTTTCAAAATATGTAAATGCTGCAATGGATATTTCTGATGGTTTATTTTTTGAACTTGAAAGAATGTCTAAACAAAGTAAAGTTGGTTTCAAGTTTTTTGATGATATTTCACCAGAAATAGCTTGTTCAGGTGAAGAATATGAACTTTTATTCTCTTTTTCACCTAAAAATATTAATAAAATCGAAGAGATAGCAAAAAAGCATGATGTAATTTTAAACATTTTTGCAAAAGCCAATAAAGGCAAATTTAGATGTGATTGTAAAAATCACCATTTTTAAAAAGGAAAATATAATTTGAAAAATTTACAAAGGTATTTAAATCATTCAAAAATTGATGTTCATTTTAAACAAAGTAAAGAAGACTTTGTTGTTACAGAAGTTCCATTATATGAGTTTTCAGGTGAAGGTGACCATATAATTATAAAGTTTAGAAAAAAAGATTTAACGACATGGGATGCAGTTCAAATTTTTTCAGAGCAACTTGGGTGTAAAAGTAGGGATATTGGGTATGCTGGTTTAAAAGATAAAAATGCAATGACAGTGCAACATATCTCAGTTCCAAAACAATGTGAAGCAAATATAGAAAAATTTGCACATGATAATATTAAAATTTTAGAAAGAACTTATCATAACAATAAAGTTAGAGTGGGGCATTTAAAAGGAAATAAATTTTTTATTAGACTAAAAAGAGTTACACCTTTAGATGCAAAAAAAATTGAAGAGGCGGTTGCAAGTATTGCTAAATATGGTATGCCAAATTATTTCGGTTTTCAAAGATTTGGAATTGAAGGGGATAATTATAAAAAAGGTGAAGCTATTATAAATGGTGAGTTAAAAGAAAAAAATAGAAAACTAAAGCAGATGTATATAAATGCTTATCAAAGTTATCTTTTTAATTCTTGGTTATCAAAAAGAATAGAGATTTCAAAATTAATTGAGGCCTTTGAACCAAAAGAGATATATGAAAAATTACAATTACCATTAGATGTAGTAAAACTTATGAAATCTCAAGAGCATCCATTTAAAATTCTTTTAGGTGATTTAATGAGTCATTACCCTTATGGAAGAATTTTTTACGTTGAAAACATAGAAGAAGAAGCTAGTAAATTTTCAAAATTTGATAGAGTTCCAACTGGTTTACTTTGTGGAAGAAGGGTGAAAAAATCAGAAGATTTAGCCCAAACAATAGAAAAAGAGTTTGATAAAGAGATGAAAGAAGATGGAGCAAGAAGATTTGCTTGGATTTTCCCTACAGAAATTGAATCAAACTATAAAGAGGATAAAAACTGGATGGAATTACAATTTTATTTACCAAAAGGTTCTTATGCAACTGAGTTTATTGCAGAAATTATTCATTAAAAAAAGAAGCTATAAATAGATATTTTACTTTATTATTTTTAAGTTAATTTAGGTTAAACTTTTTCAATGAATGAAAAAAAGGGTTAAATAATGACTTATAAAGAGTTGATAAAAGAGTTATGTGATGTTATAAAAGAATCTGAAGTAAATTCAGTTTCAATATATGAAAACTTAGAAGAGTTAAATTTAAAAATTGAAAACTTTGATATTCCCGCACATGATAAGAATAAAATTCAAGATAATATTTCAAATTCATTAGGTCTTCTTCAACACCAAGATTTGCATAGACAAAAAATAGAAAGAGTTGTAAATTATGTTTGTGAAAAAAATAATATAGATTCTAGTGAGTATAATATATCTAATTCTGCTAAAACTATTTCAAGTGAAGATTGTAATGAGTTTATGTCTCAAGATGAACTTGATGCTCTAATTAAAAGTATGAATTCTTAAAGATAAAAAGGAGTCTCCTTTTTATCTTTTACATACATCTTTTTTAAGATGGTTAAGGTTTCCAAAAATTCTTAATGATTCTATTTCTACCTCTTTAGCTTTTTCATTAATTATTGAGTTGTCTTGTTTTTGTGCATTAACATCAATTAGGTTTTGTAATTTTATTGTTAAATTTTGATTTAATTTCTTTAATTCCTCAATAGATTGATGATTTGCATTTGGATTGATTTTTACATAATTGTCAATCCAAGCTCCTATTGTATCTTTTCTTTCAATTTGATATTGTGAATATGAACCAAGGTTAGAATAGACTTTATCTTTTAAAGATAATATTCCAACTTTTAAACTTGCTGTATCATATACTAAATCAATATTACAAACTTCATCTCTTGCTTCTTGTAAAAACTCTGCTCTAGAAGCTGCTGTTACTAAAGAACTAGACATATGTGCAATTTCAGCAGACATTTTAGAAATTCTATCAGCTACTTGAGCATTTTGTTGAGTTGCTTGATCAAGCATATTAACTGCATCATTAATTTGTGTAATTCCTCTTTCTTGCTCTTTTGATGAGGTTGCTACAAATTCAATTTTTTCAATAGTTGAATTAATATTATCATTTAACACACTATATCCTGAAATCATATCATCAGATATTTTTTTACCATCTTGAGCTTTTTGTGTTGCTTTTTCAACTATCTCTTTAATCTCTTTTGCTGCTTCGGCACTTCTACTAGCTAGATTTCTAACTTCTTGAGCAACAACTGCAAAACCTTTTCCTGCTTCACCAGCAGTTGCAGCTTCAACTGCAGCATTTAATGATAAAATATTTGTTTGGAATGAGATTTGGTCAATCACTTCAATGGCTTCATTTATCGAACTAACTTGAGTATTAATATCATCCATTGCATTTGCGGTTCTGTTTGCTAAACTTTGACCACTTTCAGCAGATTTTGTAACTTTTTGAGCTAATTCTGCCATCTCTTCAGAAGCTCTTGTATTACCTTGAATATTAGCTGTAATTTGCTCTAATGCCGCAGCTGTTTCTTCAAGTGATGCCGCTTGTTGATTTGATGATTGAGATAAGTCATTAGATGCTTTTGAAAGAGTATGGGTATTTTTATCTAAAGAATCACCTGTATTCATAATCATTGCTAGTATCTCTGAAGTATTATTCCCTACTAATTTTATACCTGCAGTTAATGAACCTAAATCTCCATATATACCTTTATCATCAATTTTATAATTAAATCTTGAACTTGAGTATTCTCTTAGAGTTATATTTATTTTATCTAATGTCTCTTTTGTATTTGAGATCATAATATTTAGTTTATTTTTTAAATCTTCAACATATGGGTTAGCAGCTTTTGACTCAACTTTATAAACAAAGAAACCATTTCCTGTTTTTTCTAAAATATCATTTGCTTCTTCTATTACTTTTTCGTCTTGTTTTAAACCTTCTCTTACTTTATCCATATATGAATTAAATAATTCAGCAACCTCTCCAACTTCATCCTTTGATACAACATCTAATTTTATATTTGCATCATTTGATGTAAGTAGATTTTGGAATCCCTCTTTTAGTTTGTTAATTGGATTTGTAGTTCTTTTTACAATGATAAAAATTAATCCAATAGTAATCCATCCAAATAGTGTAGATAAAATTAAAATTTCAACTACTAAATCTGCAATTCTATCATCTGATTCATTAAGTGAAAATGTTAAGTCCATTACCCCAATAACATCACCTTCTTGTTGATTAGCATGGCAGAGTAAACATTCTTGTGTAGCAACCATAGGTTTAATCATTCTTAAATCGTGTACACCATTTTCAGTTGTTTCAATAAGTTGATTCTCTTTTGTTTTAAATGATTTTAAAATATCTTTATCTGTTGTATACTTTGTCCCTGGCGCATACATTTCAATTAAAGCTTTACTTTTTGCAATATTTAATACTTTTACACCCTTAATAGTTCTTGCTTCATCTTCAGCTTTCATTATTTGTGCAGGGTCACCTGTATTCATTGCATTTCTAAGACTTTGAAACATCGCAGTATTTAACATCTCAAGATTCTCTTTTGTGACAATAATAGAATCTTTTTTTACTTGCTGTGTTGTAAAGTAAGTTACAATCAAACTTGAAATCGTCATTAATATAAGTAATGAAAATATAATTTTATTACTTATTTTTTTTGTTATTAATTCTAGCATCTTCCTCATCCCCATGAATTAAGCATATATGCTGTATAATGTACTATTATAATTATTAATAAAATATTAAATTAACTCAAAAGATGTAGAGAATTGTATGATTGTAGGTATTGAAGGAACAATTGAGAAAAAAGAGCCAACATTATTAAATGTAAATGTTGGTGGAATTATTTATGAAGTTTTTGTTTCAGTTAACTGTAGTTCAAAAATTATTGATACAAAAGTCAAACTTTTTATAACACATATTATTAGGGAAGATTCACAAACTTTATATGGTTTTTTAGACCCAAATGAAAAAAAACTTTTTGATACAGTAATAAAAATTAATGGTGTTGGTCCAAAGGTAGCTTTAGCTATTTGTTCAACATTTACTCCTAGCTCTTTTTCAAATATTGTTAGTACAAATGATATTTCAATGTTAAAAAGAGTTCCAGGAATTGGTCCAAAAGGTGCAAGTAGAATCTTAGTAGAGTTATCAGGATTTATAATTGATGGTGAAGATGATGGTAACATTGATTCAAATCATAATATAGAAGCTGCCCTTGCTTTAGAGTCTTTAGGGTTTAAAAAAGATATAGTATCAAAAGTACTTAAAAGCTGTAAATCTACAAACACAAGTGACTTAGTAAGAGAAGCACTTAAATTTTTACAAAAATAATAAAACTATAGGAGACATATATTGAAATTAGCTATCATTTTTGGAGGGAAATCTTATGAACATGAGATTTCAATAGTATCTGCAATTGCTATGAAAGATATTTTAAAACACGAATTGATATATATTTTTTTAAATACAAATAGAGAGTTTTATCATATACCAACAGATACAATAAAATCAAAACTTTTTAGTAGTGGTGAATATAAAAAGAGTGATAAACTTCTTTTAAAAAATGGAGCATTTACAAAAAAAGCAATGTTTGGTGAAAAAACATTAGATTTTGATATTGCTTTAAATATTATTCATGGTGGTGATGGTGAAGATGGGCTTGTTTCATCACTTTTAGAGTTTAATAATATTCAATATCTTGGACCTAGAAAGGGTGCTTGTTCTGTAGCTTTCAATAAGTTTTTAACAAAAGGATATGCATCAAGTGTTGATGTAAAAACTATTCAATATAAATATTATACTAATAAATCACAAATTTCAGTTGTTCAATATCCAGTTATAATTAAACCAGTAACACTAGGAAGTTCAATTGGAGTTTCAATTGTAAAAAATCAAGAAGAGTTAGACTATGCTTTAGATGTTGCCTTTGAGTTTGATGACGCTGTTATAATTGAACCATTTATTCAAGGTATAAAAGAGTATAACCTAGCAGGTTGTAAAATTGATGGGGAGTTTGTATTCTCTATAATTGAGGAACCTCAAAAAGCAGAGTTTTTAGATTTTGATAAAAAATATTTAGATTTTGCAAGAACTTCAAAAGCTATTGAAGCCAATTTAGATGATGAAATGGCAAATAAAGTAAAAGAGACATTTAAAAAAATTTACAATAATACTTTTGAGGGTTCTTTAATAAGATGTGATTTATTTATCCATGAAGGTGAGGTTTATTTAAATGAAATAAATCCTATTCCTGGTTCAATGGCAAATTATTTGTTTGAAGATTTTAATGCCGTTTTCACATCTTTAGCTTCTTCTTTACCAAAACAAAGAAACATTACAATTAACTATGAGTATGTAAATAAAATACAAGCATCAAAGGGAAAATAATTGGCTCAAAAGAGTATAAATATTGATAATAAAAAATTTGATATCTCTTATGATTTAGTAAACCCCTCTTTAAAAAACGACTTTGTTGTCTTACATGGTTGGGGTTCAAATAAAGAGATAATGAAACAAGCTTTTAGTCCTTATTTAAAAGATTTTAGGCATATATATATTGATATGCCTGGTTTTGGAAAAAGTTCAAATGATTATGTCCTTACAACAAGTGATTATGCCAAAATAGTAGATGCTTTTTTAAAAGAATTAAACTCAAATAAAAAAATTATCGCAGGACACTCTTTTGGTGGGAAAGTAGCAACTTTGATAAATCCTGACAATCTTGTTTTACTAAGTACTGCTGGAATCTTAGAAGAAAAGCCACTAGATGTTAAACTAAAAATAAAATTCTCAAAAATCTTAAATGCCTTAGGTTTAAAAGGTATAACAAAAGCTTTTAGAAGTAAAGACGTAAATCAAATGAGTGAATCTATGTACTCAACATTTAAAAATGTCGTTGATGAAGACTTTACAAACTCTTTTAAATCTTATAAAAAAAATGGTATGATTTTTTGGGGTGAAGAAGATAAAGCAACAACTCTTCCTTCTGGGGAAAAAATACATTCATTGATTCAAAACAGTAGTTTTAATTCATATAAAGGTGACCACTACTTTTTTTTGAAACATGCAAATGATATTTCACAAAAAATAGAAAACGGAATTATTTAATGGAATACTTATATATTTTTACACATATAATTTTAATTATGGCATTAGGTTGGTACCTAATAACTAACCTTCAATGGTATAATTATAAAATTGAAAGAGTTGTATTAAAACACCATAAATGGCAATGGCATATCACTTATTTTGTGGCACCAATTGTTTTATTTCATCTTTTACCAGAACTATATTTTACAATCTATTTTTATTTAATATTTATGACAAGCTTTGTTTTATGGAATAAAAAGCTTGATAAGTCTTTAGTTTTAACAGGCAGAGTAAAAAGATTCTTGGCAATACTGTTATTTACTACTTTTGCAATAACCTCATTATGTTTAGCAAGTGAAGCTTGTCATTCAACAGCAGTATTTATTCCTTTGTTTTTAGCATATGGTATATCTGCACTTCTAGAAAAAATGTTTTTTATATCTTTCAAACATAAAGCAAAAGAAAGACTTGAAACCATACCATGTTTAAAGACAATAGCAATTACAGCTTCATATGGAAAAACATCAATTAAAAACTATTTATATCAAGTACTTAAAAATAAATATAAGGTTTATAAAACACCAAGATCAGTAAATACTATAGCTGGTATTGTTTTAGATGTAAACAGAGATTTACCTTTAGATACGCAAATTTATATTGCTGAAGCAGGTGCAAGACAAACTGGTGATATCGCAGAGATTACACTTTTTTTAGAGCCAGAATATTGTGTTTTAGGTTCAGTTGGAGAACAACATATTGAGTATTTTAAAACTTTAGATAATATTATTCATACAAAAATGGAGATTTTACAAAGTCCTAAAATGAAAAGAGGTTTTGTACATGAATCAGTTCCTATTAAAGAGTATGACACTATCACAAAATTTCCAGATAATTTGAATGTTACAATGTCAAATTTAGATGGTATCTGGTTTGATATTTTAATTAATGGTGAACAACAACATTTCCACGCTCCAATACTTGGAAGTTTTAATGCAATAAATTTAACAGCTGTAATCTTAGTTGCATATGAACTTGGAATGAGTATTGATGAGATTAAAATTGCAATAAAAGATTTACCACAAGTTGAACATAGACTTCAAAAAATAGAAGCAGGTGGTAAAATTATTATTGATGATAGTTTTAATGGAAATCTAGAGGGTATGCTTGAAGCAATTAATATTTGTACACACCATGAAGGAAGAAAGGTTATTGTAACCCCTGGACTTGTTGAATCAACTTCTGAAGCAAATATTTTATTGGCAAATGAGATTAATGAGAAATTTGATTTTGCAATTATTACAGGTTCTTTAAATACTCATTTATTAAGTGCAAATATTGATGATAGTAAACTGTTTATTTTAAAAGATAAAGAGAAATTACAAGATACTCTTGCTCAAAAAACAAAGGCTGGTGATTTAATACTTTTTGCAAATGATGCGCCAAACTTTATATAGGAAAACCCATAATGGATAGACTTTATGCTCCTTGGAGATTTGAATACGTAACAGAGGAAAAAATCGAAGGTTGCATATTTTGTCACATACATAAAAATGTTGATAAAGATGAAAAACTTGGGGTTTTATTTCGAGATAAAAACTGTTATGTAGTGATGAATAAATATCCATATTCTCCTGGGCATATGATGATAATACCTAATTTTCATACTGATAAAATTGAAGATTTAGATGAGCAAACATGGATTGATATGTCTATTAGAGTTAGACAAGCTACAAAGATGCTTAAAGAGGTTTTAAATGCACAAGGTGTCAATATAGGAATGAATCTTAGTAAAGCTGCTGGAGCAGGAATTGCTGAACATGTTCATTATCATGTACTACCAAGATGGCTAGGTGATACAAACTTTATCTCATCTATTGGAAATACAAGAGTATATCCAGTTGACTTTGATAAAATATTTTTAAATCTTAAAGAAGAAGCTTCTAAGTATTTTGTTTAAAAAGTTATTCTTTTGTAGACATTAATAACTATTTAGATAATATATTATTAAATCTAGATAGGGAAAAACATGCAATATCCAAAACTTATTGAATCATTAAATAATGTAAAAGTTAAGTTATCTAATCACTTAATAATTAATTTATTATTAAAGCACGTTGGTGACATAGAATTAATTAATAAATATATTAGTTATATAGATTATTTACTTAATAAGGCAAAAGCTGGAAAAATAGAGCAGGATAAAGTAAATGATTTAGATTTATTATTGAGTAGAATATTATCATATTTACAATCAGAAAATACAATAATTAAAGCAAAAATATATATTGTAGATGAAATTAATAAATTATTTAATTTTTATCCAGTAACAATTGATATCTCAAGAGATGAATTTTCTTTGAGATATGATAAATTAATTAATTTATTAAATTTACCAGCACAAGAATCAAATCTTATCCTAGAAACAAAAGTTAAAAATAAAGTTTTTAAAGTATTTAAGAATAGAAATGAATCATTAGTTTTTATAAGCGGAGAAGAAAAAACAGATATGTCTGTATCAAAAGATAGTTTGATGCAAGTTGCATTTGAAGATAAAGAACCAACATATAAATCTTATGAGCCATTAATTATTGAGAAATTAATTGATAATACAATATTTAATGAAATAAAAGATAATAGTTTTATTGATAACCTAAAAAATTCTACTACTGAAGGGCAACGACTTAAAAAACTTGAAGAAAATGGAGATATACTTTTTAGTCAAATTAAACAGTTGGAACTGAAATTAGATAAAGTAAATAATATTGATGAAATTTATGAAAAAGCAAAAGTTGCAGAAGAAAATTTTAAAAATACAGAAGAAAGTATTTTAAGTAAAATAGAAACAAATACTTCAAAAAGTTTTTGGGAAAATCAAGTAAAGTTTTTTGATGAAAAATATAAATGGTATTTGTGGACGACAATCATTACAACTGTAATCTTCGTTATTTTATTAGCTATTTATAAATATGCATATTTAAGTTCAATAATTAATACAAAAAGCTCAGATTTAGGAATAAAAGAAATTATAGCTTATGGATTTATTATTTTATTAATTTCTTTAGCAATTTGGATAATACGAATTTTTATGAAAATTGCTTTAAGTAGTTATCATCTGTCAATTGATGCAAAAGAAAGAGTTACAATGATTAATACATATATTGCATTAATGCAAGAAGGAAATGCTATTAATGAAAATGATAAACGTATTATGATAGAAAGTATATTTAGGCAAACTAACAATGGAATAATTAAAGATGAGAACAGTGTAACGGTTACAGACGTAATTTCTTCTTTAAAAAGTAAATAAAACATTGGGTTTTAAAATGTAAGGAGTTGGGGAATAATGTGCTAAGATTAGAAAAGTCCAGACTTTGTTGAATCCGGAAGTTTTCTAATTATTTCCGAAAAAGACCGAGGACTGTTTGATTGGATAAAAGGTACCAAATGTACCTTTAGGAAGGAGTTCCGCAGGTCAGGAAAAAATTAGCAAACTGTAGGGTAGCTCTGCCTTCAACAATTCGTCTGGTTGTTTTTTGCCATACTTTTTTCAACAAAAAAGTATGAAAGCGTACTCACCTCGTTAGTACAAAATATAAAAGAGGAGTATATAACTCCTCAGAATTTACTCATGGGAATGACTTTCTTTAATCAATCCCTGAATTTTTTCATAAATTTCTTTAGCTTGTTCATCATCAATTTTACCTTCATTTACAGCATAAATAATATTTTGTAACTCCACAAGAAAAGACTCCATATCTCTTACTTCTTCCATATTTTCTTCAGTTTGTTCTTTTTTTTCAATAATCGTATGTAAATCTTCTAAATACGCTTCTACTTCTGGTATCATCATATTTTCTACAACTTCTAATAAATCTTTTTTAATCTGTGTCATAATTTTATATATCCTTATATTTTTTATATTATATCTTATCAATCCCCTTATTTATATTTTTTTATAGCCTTAAAATATAAAAATATAATTTTTTGATTCAAGTAAAATATTTTATTTAAAATAAACATTAACTATATAAACTATATACAATTATTCTACCAATTTACAAAAAAATTTAGTATATTATTCTTTGGGAAAAGTATTAGAAGGATAATATATGAAAAGAGACATAATTATTATTGGTGGTGGTATTGTTGGTTTAACTTGTGCTTATTTTTTAAATAAAGCAGGAAGAGAAGTTACTATTATAGATGAGGGGAATATTACTAATTCCACATCATTTGGAAACGCTGGCTTACTTTCAGCTTTTGATAAATCTCCATTAAGTTATCCTGGTGTTGTAACAAATACTTTAAAATTGATGCTTAAAAATCAATCCCCTGCCATAGTCCATCCCACTACAGATTTAAATGTGTATAAATGGTTATTAAAATTTATAATAAATGCAAATGAAAAAAGAACAAATAAAACAATGATGTTGTTTGAAAAATATGGTGAGATTTCAAATAGACTTTATAAAAAAATGCAAAAAGATGATAACTTAGATTTTGATTTTCATCATGATGGGATGTTATCTATTTTCACAGAAGAAAAAACATATCAAGAAAAATTAAAAAAATACAATTTTGTAGATGAAAAGAGATTTAAGGTTTTAGATAAAGAAGAGATAAATGAATATTTGCCAAGTGGAACAGATAAGATTAAAGGTGGAATTTTATTTAAAAGAAATGCGAGATTTGATCCTAAAAGGGCAATGTCCGAATTAAAAAGACATTTAGAACAAGCGGGTGTAGAGTTTATATTAAATGAGAAAATTGATAATATCAGTTTCAAAGATAGTAAAGTTAGTTATATCCACTCTAAAAATGGTGAATTTTATGAAGCAGAACATTTTATTATGTCAACTGGATATCAAACTCTTTTAGCTGATATCAGAAAAAAACCATTAATGATGACACCTGCCAAAGGTTATAGTATAACTTTTAATATGCCAGAAGAGTTAAAACCCAAAGTATCAACTTTATTTAATGACTTATTTATCGTTATGACTCCAAGACGGGATAATGTAAGATTAACCTCTAAACTTGAAATAGGTAGTGAAAATCCAAATGTTGTTAAAAAGCAAATAGAAAGTATCAAGAAAAATTTTTTTGAATATAATAAAGAATTTGAGATGATTAATGAAGAGTTTTGGAGTGGATTTAGACCTTTAACACCAAACGATATTCCACTTATTGGAAGAGATGATGAGATTAAAAACTTAACATATGCCATGGGATTAGGATGGCTTGGTATGACATTTGCACCAGCTGTTGGAAAAATCATTACAGAATTAATAGTTAAAGATAAATCAAATGCTAAATCTGATGATATATTATTGTTTTCTGGATTTTATCAGTAAGTAAAAGATTTAAATTAGTATTTTAAATTTTGAGTATAAGCTTGTAATTGTTCGTTTATTTTTGGTGTTTGTGTTTCTTTATTTACAATATCCATTATAGAAGCATATGCTGATAATTCAATCTCTCCAGTACCTTGGTTGTTTCCTTTTAAGGATTCAATCAAGCTTGAAGTTAAATCTGTAATATTTTGATTATTTTGTTCATCTACAGAAAAGTTTTGAGGTTTAACACTTAGCTCTTCTAAAGTATTTGTAAAATCTTCATTTGAAATTTTACCTTCTTTTAAATCATTAAAAGATGAGACTATATTATCTTGTAATTCTTGAAATTCTATACTCTCTTGAGATATAGGATTTATAGCAACAGCAGTTGCAGGTAATTCTAAACCACTTACTCTGTTTGTAGTTAGTGATTCTTCATTGGAAGCATTATTAACAATAGCAATGTTATCAGCAGAAATCTCAGATATATCAAATGGATCATAAGCTGAATAGATTGGATCTACAGGTGCAATTTGCATAATTACCTCCATTTTTTGATTTAATTATAGCATAATCAGTCAAAAAAAAGAAATAATACTAATAATACTATTCAATTACATTTAATAGATTTTTACCCTTTGTTGTCAGATAAGGGTAAATCATAAATTCAAAAAAAACCTCTTTTGCTTCTTTAATTGATTCTTTTGTAACATCTCCAGTTGTTGAAGCAAATACTTGCCAATAGGAAGTAATAAACCAATGAAGTCTTGCTCTTTTTTCTAAATGTTGTTTTATTGAAGAAACTAAAATATTTTCATTTACAAAAAACTCTAAAATATCTTGAATTTGTAATATCCTTTTTTGTTGATTTTTTACAAATAGTTCTTTTAAGCTGGGGTTTAATGCCATAATAACCATCGAATCTCTTAATAAAAAACGATATTCATAAAAAAGTTCACCCATCTTGTCAAAATTTAATTGTAGTTGTTTAATAGGATTTGATGAGATTCTTATCATTTCAAAACTTTTTTGAGAAGAGTATATTTGTGATAAATCAATATATAAAGATAAGATAATCTCTTCTTTGTTTTTAAAGTGATAGTAAAGATTTCCCGGAGAAATAGCTGCTGCTTTTGCTATATGGTTTGTACTTATACTTAAAGTGTCATTTTCATTAAACAATTTTAATGCAGTATTTTTTATTTTGTCAATTGTTGATATCTTTTTTTTTTCCATAGTGTATTTTATCATATTAGAGCTTTTACTTTAAAAATTAGAGTGATTACTCTAATTTTAAGTTTAAATATTTTATACTGACAATATACATTTAATCATTATAAAAGATTACAAAGGAGTTTTAATGTCAGAGCCAAAGCCAGGAGCAGGATTACCTTTCTGTGAGAGGAGTTTTATAAAATATATTGGTGTACCATTTGCTAGAGTTTTTTTATCTTGGGATAGTTCTTTAAAATTGCTTCAAAAAGAATCACTTAAAATTAAAGAGTTAATAAAAGATATTCCTCAAGATAAACTTCAAGAGAGGGTAAAAATAGATAGAGTATTTGGTATTGAAGATCATAGTTGTAATTATTCTATAAATATGACATTAGAGCATTTATCAATTGTCATTACAGCAATGGTTTTTTTAATTGATTCTTTGTCAAAAGAGAATGTGATAGAAAAAGAGGTAAAAATAGAAGAGGTAAAACCAAGTCAAAATGGAAAGGATGAAGATAAAAAGTTTTTTCTAAGTGTGCAAAAATATGTATCATTTATTGAAAAACATCCAAAAAATATATCTAAAGCAACTAAATCACACCCTTGGTTTATTGAATTTAACAATAAAGATTGGGCAACATTTTGTTTTATTCATACAGCAGTTCATAGAAGACAAATTGAAGCTATTATAAAAAAACTCTATTTTTAGATTTTTAAAATATTTTCTTTTGTTTATGATGTTATACTTTTATTTATAATTTAGATAAAGGATTAGTATGATTACTAGAAAAATTGTAAATGAAAAAATGAGTAGAATAGTTGAACATAATGGTACAATTTATCTAGCAGGTATTGTTTCGGATGACAAAGAATTAGATATAAAAGTTCAAGCTAAAAGAGCTTTAGAAATAGTTGATGAAAGATTAAAAGAAGCAGGTAGTGATAAACATCACATTTTAAGAACAGAAATTTTTTTAAAAGATATTTATAGGGATTTTAATGATTTCAATGATATTTGGAAAGTATGGATTCCCCAAGATGATAAACCAGCAAGGTCATGTGTTCAAGCAAATATGGCAAGCCATAATACTTTAGTAGAATTGGTTATAACCGCAGCAAAGATTTAAATAAGAGTTTAAATTAACTCTTATTTAAAATATCATTAGCAGCTCTAATCCCAGATGACCAAGCAGCAGTAATACCCCTTGATGTTCCCGCTCCATCACCTATTATATAGTATCCCTCTTTTACACAAAAATTTTTATTTATAAATTGAGGTCTATTTGAGTAGGTTTTTATCTCAGGATAATAAAGTATTGTAGATGGGTGTAAAACACCTGGAACAATTGAATCAAGTTTTTTAAGCGCACTCCAAATATCCCTTAGTATTTTTGCAGGCATACTAAGAGATAAATCTCCTGCAACTGCATTTGATAAACTAGGTTTAAAATCATATAAATCATTGTTAAATGTTTCTTTTTTACTTCTTTGACCTAATCTAAAATCACCAACTCTTTGCATAATAACAGAACCACCCGAAAGTTGCATAACCATTTCCCCTAAGATTTTTCCAAACTGTTGACCACTTACAACTGGTTCAGTTAGTCTTATAGTTTTAAGCATTGCAAAGTTTACAAGTTTATTTGGTTTTTTATCCTTTGACATAGAGTGACCATTTACAGAGTAATACCCTTTATATTTTTCTCTAACTATATGAGCACACCCTGAGTTTGTACAAAATGTTCTAACCTTATTTGGAAATAAAATTTTAGGGTCATAATACTCTTTTACTATTGGATAATTTTCCTCTTTTAATTCAACTCTTATTCCAATATCTACAATATTATCTTTGTATTCAACACCAATTCTATCCATTTGTTCTTGCATCCAGTCATAATCAGCTCTCCCTGGACCAAGAATGATATTATCAAAGGTAATAATCTCTCCAGTAGCAAGAGTTAACTCTTTTTTATTTTCATCTAATTGTTCAACTTGAGTTTCTAAAGCAACACTTACACCAAGAACTTTTAATTTATCAATTAAAGAGTTAATTAATTCTGATGATTTATCAGTTCCTACATGGGCTTGGTCTATTGCTAAAATATCAACATCAAGTTTTTTAGCTCTTTGGATATATTTTTCAATATCAAGCCTAGTTTCCATTTTGGGATTTAGATGTTGTTTTACCTCTTCAAGTAGTTCATCGGCTTCTTCTTTTTCCCAATGTTCAAAGGGAAAACCAACAGGGTAGGTATAGTTCTGTTTACAATCATTACGTAAACCACCAGAGCTTATTTTTTTCTTTTCTATTAAAAGAATAGATTGATTAGAGTTTTCAGCTAGTTTAAATGCAGCTCCTAGTCCAGATGGTCCAGAACCTACAATTATTGAGTTATAGTGTATATTAAAATTTTCCATAAAACTATTATAACGAAAATTGATTACTATAAAGAATCAATTTATATATAAATAAAATACAGACTAAAATACAAAAGATACGTCAATTATACTTATATGGTAAATTTGAACTTTTACTCCAGAAGAATCTAATATAAAGTATTTGATAATTAAATCATTTGGATTTTCCAACTCACTGTTTTTATTTACAAAATTAATATATTTATCCCTATCAATAATAGAATATACAAATTGAGCTTTTTTCTTAAACTCTTCATTATTAATATATAAATCAAAAACCTCTTTTTGTGTAACTTCATCATATTTATCTATAAAATTTGTTTTATATAACTCTTCTACCAAATCAGTTTTTTTGAATTCATTACTATTATATAAATAGTATTCATCATCTAATATCTCTTTTAATCCTTCAGATATCTCAAAATAGTTATATTTTTTGTAACCATTGTCATCTTCTATTAAATGTGTTTTTTGAATCACATTGTCTCCTTTTTAAAAATATAACTTTATATAAATTGTCATAAAAATAGGGTTAAACTTTCATATTGCTTAAAAGATATCACAATTAATACTTATTGTCCTTTTAAAAAGGATAAAAATATTCTAAAATATTCATAGAAATACCATAACTCTTGACATTTAACAAAGATTAAGTTATAATCCGCGTCCACTAAAAGTGGTTAGAGTACTTTTTTCGGTACATCTAACGAGTTCTTTAAAGGAAAAAACATGGAAAAAATTAGATTAAAGCTTAAAGCTTATGATCATAGAGTTTTAGACAGAAGTGTTGCTTCAATCGTTGAAGCTGTTAAAAGAACTGGTGCTGAGTTGAGAGGTCCAATACCTTTACCAACAAAGATCAGAAAATATACAGTTCTTAAAGGTCCTCACGTAAACAAAGACGCTAGAGAGCAATTTGAAATTAGAGTTCACACAAGAATGATTGATATCATTGCTGCAACTCCAGACACAGTTGATTCTCTTATGAAGCTAGACTTAGCTCCAGAAGTTGATGTTGAAGTTAGATCAATGGGTCAAGAATAAGAAGAAAGGGTAATAAATGGAATTTATCGTAGAAAAAATCGGTATGAGTAGAACTGTTTCAGTTCCTGCAACACCAGTTACACTTTTAAAAGTTCTTGATACTAAAGTATGTGACGTTAATGAGGGTGTAGCACTTGTTTCGTATGCTTCAGGGAAGAAATTCAATAAAGCAATCGAAGGTCAACAAAAAAAATTCGGATTAAGCAAAGAGTTTAATAGATTTGCAACATTAAATGTAGCAAATACTGAAGCTGGTGATTTAGATGTATCTGTATTAGCTGAAGCTAAAGTTTTAAAAACAACTTTTAAAACTAAAGGTAGAGGTTTTTCAGGTGGAGTTAAAAGATGGAACTTCGCTGGTGGTAGAGCATCACACGGACACAGAATGGGTAGAAGAGTTGGTTCTATCGGTAACTGTGAATGGCCAGGTAGAGTTATGCCAGGTAAAAAAATGCCAGGACAATACGGAAATACAAATGTAACTGTTAAAAATGAAGTTGTTTCATTTGACGCAGAAACAGGTATATTAGTTGTAAAAGGTTCAGTTTCTGGATCAAATGGTAGATTAGGAAAAGTAAGGATTGCTAAATGAGTAACGCAGTAGCAGTAAACACAAATGAGTTACCAGAGTCTTTTAAAGACATTAACTCACACAATTTATATCTTTATGTTAAATCTTACTTAGCTGCTCAAAGAGCAAACACTGCTAGAGTTAAGAATAGATCTGAAGTAAGCGGTGGTGGTAAAAAACCTAAAGCTCAAAAAGGTTCTGGTGGAGCTAGATGGGGTTCTAAAAGATCACCATTATTCGTTGGTGGGGGTCAAGTATTTGGACCTACAAAAAGAAACTACAACCAAAAGATCAACAAAAAGCAAAAAGCTTTAGCATTAAAATATGCTATTAACGCTCAAGCTGACAATGGTTCTTTATTTGTTGCTGATTCAATCAAAGTTGAATCTGGTAAAACTAAAGATGCGGTTTCAATCATTAGTGCATTAAATGCAAGAGATACATTAGTAATTGTTAATACAATTGATGAAAAAACATACTTAGCGTTCAGAAACGTTAAAAACTGTTACATGATTGAAAGACAAGAAGTAAATGCTTATGTAGTTGCAGCATACCATTCAGTACTTGTTGAAAAAGAAGTACTTGAATCATTAACAAAAGAGGCGTAAGATGGCAGATATTACAGATATTAAAGCAATATTATACACAGAAAAGACAATCGAGCTTCAAGAAAACGGTGTAATCGTTGTTCAAACTAGTCCTAGAATGACTAAAAACGGTTTAAAAGAAGTATTTAAAGAGTATTTTGGTGTTACTCCATTAAAAATCAACTCTTTAAGACAAGATGGTAAAGTTAAAAGATTTAGAGGAAGACCTGGAAAAAGACCAGACTTCAAAAAATTCTATGTTACATTACCAGAAGACGCAGAAATTGCGAACTTATCAGCGTAAGGAGATTATAGATGGCAATTAAAAAATTTAGACCAATAACTCCTGCAAGAAGATTCATGTCTGTTATGGATACTTCTGATATTACTTCTAAGCCAACAGTTAGATCTTTATTAAAAAGAATTAGCGCAAAAGCTGGTAGAAATAATAACGGTAGAATTACTTCAAGACACAAAGAAGCAGGTGCTAAAAAATTATATAGAATTATTGACTTCAAAAGAAATAAATTTGGTGTTGAAGGAACAGTAGCTACTATTGAGTACGATCCATACAGAAACTGTAGAATTTGTTTAGTAAACTACTTAGATGGTGATAAAAGATATATCTTACAACCATCAGGATTAAAAGTTGGAGATAAAGTTCAAGCAGCTGAATCTGGATTAGATATTATCCCAGGTAACGCAATGACTTTAAAAGCAATTCCAGTTGGTACAATGGTTCACAATGTTGAGCTTAAACCTGGAAAAGGTGGACAATTAGTAAGATCTGCTGGTGCATATGCACAAATTATGGGTAGAGAAGACAAATATGTTATTTTAAGATTACCATCAGGTGAGATGAGAAAAATCTTAGGTGTTTGTATTGCAACTATTGGTGTTGTTGGAAACGAAGATTTCTCAAACATGGTAATTGGTAAAGCTGGTAGAACTAGACACCTTGGTATTAGACCACAAACTAGAGGTTCTGCGATGAACCCAATTGATCACCCTCATGGTGGTGGTGAAGGTAAAACTAACTCAGGAAGACATCCAGTTACTCCTTGGGGTATGCCAACTAAAGGTTATAAAACTAGAAAGAAAAAAGCTAGTGATAAATTAATCATTTCAAGAAGAAAGAAGTAAGGGTTTAAGATGGCAAGATCAATAAAAAAAGGTCCATTTGTAGACGCACACTTAATGAAAAAAGTTATCAAAGCTAATGAAGCTAACGATAAAAAACCAATTAAAACTTGGTCAAGAAGATCAATGGTTTTACCTGATATGATTGGTTTAACATTTAATGTGCATAACGGAAGAAACTTTGTACCAGTACTAGTTACTGAAAACCACGTTGGTTACAAATTAGGTGAATTTGCTCCAACTAGAACATTCAAGGGTCATAAAGGCTCTGTACAGAAGAAGGCGTAATAATGGGTAAAGCTATATTAAGATTTATTAGAGTTTCTCCAACAAAAGCAAGATTAATTGCAAGAGAAGTTCAAGGTATGAATGCTGAGTATGCTATTGCATCTTTAGAGTTCACTCCTAACAAAGCTGCTGGTATTATTTCAAAAGTTATTGCTTCTGCTGTAGCAAATGCTGGTTTAGAGCCAGAAGAAGCGGTAATTACATCTGCTAGAGTAGATAAAGGTCCAGTTTTAAAAAGATTCACTCCAAGAGCAAGAGGTAGTGCATCACCAAAACATAAACCAACTGCACACATTATGATTGAAGTAGCGGCTGCTGAAAAAGGAGATAAGTAATGGGTCAAAAAGTTAATCCAATAGGTTTAAGATTAGGTATCAACAGAAACTGGGAATCAAGATGGTTTCCTAAATTCTCTAATATGCCTGCAAACGTTGCTGAAGATGACAAAATCAGAAAGTATGTTAAAAAAGAATTATACTATGCTGGTATTGCTCAAACAATCGTAGAAAGAACTGCTAAGAAAGTTAGAGTTACTGTTGTTGCAGCTAGACCTGGTATCATCATTGGTAAAAAAGGTGCAGATGTTGAAAAATTAAAAAACAATCTTTCTGCATTAGTTGGTAAAGAAATCGCAGTTAACATTAAAGAAGAGAGAAAGCCACAACTTTCTGGTCAATTAGCT
Source organism: Arcobacter arenosus (assembly GCF_005771535.1). Classification (NCBI taxonomy): domain Bacteria; kingdom Pseudomonadati; phylum Campylobacterota; class Epsilonproteobacteria; order Campylobacterales; family Arcobacteraceae; genus Arcobacter; species Arcobacter arenosus. The sequence continues at coordinate 228,969 of NZ_VANU01000001.1, read as the reverse complement.
GCTGAAAACGTTGCACAACAACTAGAAAGAAGAGTTGCATTTAGAAGAGCTATGAAAAGAGTTATGCAAAATGCAATTAAATCTGGTGCTAAGGGTATCAAAGTTTCTGTTTCTGGTAGACTTGGTGGAGCTGAAATGGCTAGAACTGAGTGGTATTTAGAGGGTAGAGTTCCTTTACATACACTAAGAGCAAGAATTGATTATGGTTTCGCTGAAGCACATACAACTTATGGTTGTATTGGTATTAAAGTTTGGATTTTCAAAGGTGAAGTACTTGCTAAAGGTATCCCTGCAGAAAAACCAGAATCTTCAAAACCACAAAAAAGAAGACCAAGTAAAAGAAGAGGTAAATAAATTATGTTAATGCCTAAAAGAACAAAATACAGAAAGCAAATGAAGGGAAGAAATAGAGGTAAATCTATGAGAGCTAACTCTCTTGCTTATGGTGAGTTTGGAATCAAAGCAGTTGAACATGGAAGAATCGATTCAAGACAAATTGAAGCTGCCAGAATTGCAATGACAAGAGCTATCAAAAGACAAGGTAAAGTTTGGATTATGGTATTCCCTCATAAACCTTTAACTAAAAGACCACTAGAAGTGAGAATGGGTAAAGGTAAAGGTCCAATCGATAAGTGGGTAATGAATATCAAGCCAGGTAGAGTATGTTTCGAAATGGCTGGTGTTTCTGAAGAATTAGCTAAAGGAGCATTAACTTTAGCTCAACATAAATTACCATTCAAAACTAAAATTGTAAGTAGAGAAAGTGAAAATGATTTATTCTGATTTAAATGAAAAAAGCTTACAAGAGCTAAACGAGTTATTAAAAGAGAAAAAGGTGCTTCTTTTTGAATTAAAAGCTAAGCTAAAAACTATGCAGTTAACAAATACTTCTGAATTAAGAGCGGCAAAAAAAGATATCGCTAGAATTCAAACAGCAATTACTGCAGCTAAAGCTAAGTAAGGATCTAAAGTATGACACATAAAAGAGAGATTCAAGGTGTTGTAGTAAAAAAATCTGGTGATAAAACTGCTTCAGTATTAGTTACTAGATACGTTTTACACCCAAAATACCACAAGACTGTTAAGAGATTTAAAAAATACTTAGTTCATGATGAAAGAAATGAGTTAAATGAAGGTGATACTGTAATTGCTATTGAGTGTAGACCATTATCAAAAACTAAATCTTTCAGATTAAAGAAAATTGTTGCTACAGGAGTTAAATAATGATTCAAAGTTTTACTAGATTAAATGTAGCTGATAACACTGGTGCTAAAGAGATCATGTGTATCAAAGTTCTTGGTGGAAGTCACAGAAGATATGCTTCTGTTGGTGATGTAATTGTAGCATCAGTTAAAAAAGCTTTACCAACTGGTAAAGTTAAAAAAGGTGCTGTTGTTAAAGCTGTTGTTGTAAGAACTCATAAAGAAGTTCAAAGAGAAAACGGATCTTTAATTAGATTTGATGACAACGCTGCAGTTATCCTTGATGCTAAAAAAGAACCAATTGGAACAAGAATCTTTGGACCTGTAGCTAGAGAAGTTAGATATGCAGGATTCATGAAAATTGTTTCACTTGCTCCGGAGGTACTATAATGGCTTTAAAAATTAAAAAAGGTGATACTGTAAAAATCATCGCTGGTGATGATAAAGGTAAAACTGGTGAAGTTTTAGCTGTAATCCCATCAAAAAAACAAGTAATTGTAAAAGATTGTAAAGTTGCTAAAAAAACTGTTAAACCATCTGAAGAAAATAAAGATGGTGGATTTGTAAACAAAGAGATGCCAATTGATATCTCAAATGTAGCAAAAGTAGAAGGTGAATAATATGGCATCAAGATTACAAGTAAGATATAACGAAGAGATTAAACCAGTTTTAGAAACTGAATTTCCTAAAAATAAAATGTTAACTGCTAAATTAGACAAAGTTGTTATCTCTGTTGGTGCAGGTGAAGCAATGAAAGATTCTAAATTAATGCAAAACATTCAAGATACAATCTCTTTAATCGCTGGTCAACAAGCTGTTAAAGTTATTGCTAAAAAATCAGTTGCTGGTTTTAAAGTAAGAGAAGGTTATCCTGTAGGTGTTAAAGTAACTCTTAGAGGTGAACAAATGTATACATTCTTAGATAAATTATGTTCAATCGCTTTACCAAGAGTAAAAGACTTTAGAGGTTTAAACAGAAATGGTTTTGATGGTCAAGGTAACTTTAACTTTGGTCTTGATGAACAATTAATGTTCCCAGAAGTAGTTTATGATAACATTATCAAAACTCACGGTATGAATATTTCAATTTCAACAACTGCTAACAATGATCAAGAAGCATATAGATTATTAGAGCTTGTTGGAGTTCCATTTACTAAAGGAAGAGCGTAATGGCAAAGAAATCTATGATTGCTAAACAAAAGAGAACTCCTAAGTTCTCTTCAAGAGCATATACAAGATGTTCAGTATGTGGTAGACCACATTCAGTATATAGAGACTTTGGTCTTTGTAGAGTATGTTTAAGAAAAATGGCTAACGAGGGATTACTTCCTGGCGTTAAGAAATCTAGTTGGTAGGAGAATAAAAGCTATGATGAATGATATTATCGCAGATGCTTTAACTAGAATTAGAAATGCTGCAATGAGAAAATTAGAAGTTGCAACATTATTACATTCTAATACAGTTGTTGGTATCTTAGAAGTTTTACAACAAAAAGAGTATATTGAATCTTTCAAAGTAATTGATGGTGAAAATAACAAAAAGACTATTCAAGTAACATTGAAATATGACGATAACGACAACTCAGTTATTAACGAAATCAAAAGAGTTTCAACACCAGGTAGAAGAGTTTACAAGGGTGCTGAAGAGATTAAAAGTTTTAAAAACGGATATGGTACAATCATTGTTTCTACAAACAAAGGTGTAATTGCAAATGATGAAGCACACGCTGCAAAAGTTGGTGGTGAAGTGCTTTGTACTGTATGGTAGGAGAGTGTAATGTCTAGAATTGGAAAAAAACCTATCGCTATCCCATCAGGTGTTGAAGTAACAGTTGATGGTACAGTAGTAAACGTAAAAAAAGGGAACAAAACTATTCCTGTTGAAACACACGGAAGAGTTGAAACTAAAATTGAAAACAATGAAATTGTTTTAGAAAAAGTTGGAGAAACTAAAGAATCTTCTGCTTTCTGGGGAACTTATAGAGCATTAATTAACAATGCAGTTGTTGGTTTATCTGAAGGTTTCCAAAAATCTCTTGAAATCAACGGTGTTGGTTATAGAGCTGCTGTAAAAGGTAAAGTATTAGAACTACAATTAGGTTATTCTCACCCAATTAACTATGATATCGCTGATGGATTAGATATTACTGTTGAGAAAAACATTATTCACGTAAAAGGTGCTGACAAACAACAAGTTGGTCAAGCTGCTGCAATTATTAGAGGCTTTAGAGCTCCTGAACCATACAAAGGTAAAGGTGTGAAATATACTGACGAGCATATCGTTAGAAAAGCTGGTAAAACTGCTAAGTAAGGTGTGAAGTATGAGTAGAGCAAAAGATTTATTAAAAAAGAACTCTTTAAGAGCAATCAGAAAAAGAAGAGTTAGAGGAAGTATCGGAAGAGGTACAGCTGAAACACCTAGAGTAACAATTTTCAAATCAAATAAATACTTAAGTGCACAAGCAATTAATGATATTGATGGTGTTACATTAGCAGCTTCAGGTTCTAAAGCTTTAGGACTTGGTGCTAATAAAGAAAGTGCAGTAAAAGTTGCGGCAGAGTTTGCAGAAAAACTAAAAGCTGCTGGAATTGAAGTAGTTAAATTTGATAGAAATGGGTACCTTTATCATGGTGTTGTTGCAGCATTCGCTGATGCACTTAGAGATAACGGTATTAAATTATAAGGGTTAATGATGGCAGCAGTAAATAGAGAAGATTTTCAAGAAGCAATCGTTAAAATCGGAAGAGTAACAAAAGTTGTAAAAGGTGGTAGAAGATTCAGATTTACAGCTTTAGTTGTTGTTGGAGATAAAAACGGTACAGTAGGATTTGGAACAGGAAAAGCAAAAGAGGTTCCTGATGCAATTAAAAAAGCTTTAGATGATGCATTCAAGTCTTTAGTTAAAGTTAACATTCATGGTACTACAATTACACATGATATTGAACATAAATATAATTCAAGTAAAATTCTTTTAAAACCAGCTTCAGAAGGTACAGGACTTATCGCAGGTGGTGCGGCTAGACCAGTACTTGAGTTAGCAGGTGTTAAAGATATTATTGCAAAATCTTTAGGTTCAAACAATCCAAATAACCTTGTACAAGCTACAGTTGAAGCATTAGCAAGAATCAAAGGATAAGAAAGATGGCATTAGATAATTTACAACCAGCATCTGGTAGTACTAAAAACGTAAAAAGAGTTGGTAGAGGTCAAGGTTCAGGAATGGGTAAGACTTCTACTAGAGGTCAAAAAGGTCAAAAATCAAGATCTGGATACAAAATTAAAAGACACTTTGAAGGTGGTCAAATGCCACTTCAAAAAAGAGTTCCAAAAATTGGATTCTTTTCAAGAGTATCTAAGCCTTATACAATTAACGTTGAAAAAGTAAAACAAGTGGCAGCACTTGAAGAGATTACAGTTGAAACTATTAAATCTGTATACAAACTTTCTAAGTCTGTTACTAAAGTGAAATTAATTGGTGCAACTGCAAAAGACTTAGCATCTAAAATTAAAGACGAAAACGTAACAACTACTGGAAATTAATTATGAGTAAAGATCTAATAAATAAGATTCTTATTACATTAGGTTTTATTTTACTTTACAGGTTACTGGCATACGTGCCAGTTCCTGGAGTTAATATAGACGTAGTTAAAGAATTCTTCGATTCAAATGCAAACAATGCATTAGGTCTTGTTAATATGTTTAGTGGTAATGCAGTTGAAAGACTGTCTATTATTTCACTAGGTATTATGCCTTACATTACAGCTTCAATTATTATGGAGTTATTAGCAGCAACTTTCCCTAACCTTGGTAAAATGAAAAAAGAACGAGATGGTATGCAAAAATATATGCAAATCATTAGATATACAACTATTGTAATTACTTTAATTCAATCTGTTGGTGTATCAATGGGTCTTAATTCATTAACTGGACAAAGTGGACAAAGTGCAATTTCAATTGATATGGATACATTTGTAGCTGTATCATCAATTTCTATGTTAACTGGAACAATGCTTCTTATGTGGATTGGTGAACAAATCACTCAAAAAGGTATTGGTAACGGTATTTCATTAATTATCTTCGCTGGTATTGTTTCTGCAATTCCAAGTGCAATTGGTGGAACTGTTGATTTAGTTAATAATGGACAAATGAATTTCTTAACAGTAATTGCTATTTTAGTAATTATTTTAGCTACTGTTGGAGCAATTATCTATGTAGAATTAGGTGAAAGAAGAGTACCTGTTTCTTACTCTAGAAAAGTTATGATGCAAAATCAGAAAAAAAGAGTAATGAATTATATTCCAATTAAAGTGAATTTATCAGGTGTTATTCCAGCTATTTTTGCAAGTGCTATTTTAATGTTCCCAGCAACAGTGTTACAAGGAACTCAAAATAAATATTTACTTATGGTAGCTGACTTTTTAAGTCCACAATCATATACATTTAATGTACTTATGTTTTTATTTGTAGTTTTCTTTGCATTCTTCTATGCATCAATTACATTTAATGCAAAAGACATTTCTGAAAACTTAAAAAAACAAGGTGGTTTTATTCCTGGTGTTAGACCTGGAGCATCAACTGCTGATTTTTTAAATGAAGTAGCTAGTAGATTAACTCTTTGGGGTGCAATCTATTTAGGACTTATTTCAACTTTACCATGGCTAATTGTAAAAGCTATGGGTGTTCCTTTCTATTTCGGAGGGGTTGCTGTACTTATTGTTGTTCAAGTTGCAATTGATACTATGAGAAAAATTGAAGCTCAACAATATATGAATAAGTATGAAACTTTAAGTGCAGTTGGACTGTAATTAATTATGGCTATTCCTTTAAGAAAACCAAACGAAATATCTAAATTAGCAACGGCATCTCAAGCCGTTGCTAAAACACTAAAATACCTAGAACAAAATGTTAAAGCAGGAATGACTCTAAAAGAGGTTGATGAAATGGGTGAAGCATATTTGCGAAACCTTGGTGCAAGACCATCTTTTAAAGGATTATATGGCTTCCCTGGAGCTATTTGTACTTCATTAAATGAAGTTATTATTCATGGAATTCCTGATGATACAGTTTTAAAAGAGGGTGATATTTTAGGATTAGATGTAGGTAGTGAAATAGATGGATGGTATGGTGATGCGGCAATTACTATGCCTATAGGACAAATATCAAAAGAAGATGAAGCTTTAATTGCTTGTTCGAAAGATGCTTTATATCATGCAATTAGCATAATAAAAGAGGGAATGCGATTTAAAGAATTATCTTTAGAAATAGAGAAATTTATTGTTAATAGAGGTTTTCAACCATTAACAAGATTTTGTGGACATGGTATTGGTAAAAAACCTCATGGAGAACCTGAAATTCCTAATTATTTGGAATCAGGAAATGCAAAATCAGGTCCAAAAATAAAAAATGGTATGGTATTTTGTATTGAGCCAATGATTTGTCATAACTCACGAGAACCAGTTATTTTAGAAAATGAATGGGATGTAGTAAGTGAAGATGGATTAAGAGGTAGTCATTATGAGCATACAGTTGCTGTAGTAGACGGAAAAGCAGTGATTTTAAGTCAAGTAGATGAGTAAACTTAGGAGACAAAGTGGCAAAAGATGATGTAATAGTAATTGATGGAAAAGTGATTGAAGCTTTACCAAATGCTATGTTTAGGGTTGAACTAGATAATGGACATGTTGTATTGTGTCATATTTCAGGAAAAATGAGAATGCACTATATTAAGATCTTACCTGGAGATAAGGTAAAAGTTGAAATAACTCCTTATTCTTTAGATAAGGGAAGAATTACACATAGATATAAATAACAATTAGAGACAATATAAATATAGATTATTTTTATTGTCTCTATATTCTTTTGTGTTATAATATGTAAAAATTTATTAAGTGCATATTATAATGGAAAACATAGAACTACTTTCAAAACAAACTTTAGAGAATTTAAAACAACAAAATAAAGTATTTAGCCCTGAAAATTATGAAAGGGAATTCTTTAAACTTTCAACACAACAAAATATATTTTTTGAAGAAAAACAACAATTAGATTCAATAAAAAATAACTTATGTAAAATAGAAAAAAAATCAATTAATGAGAATGTTACTTTTAAAGAGATTTCAGAGATTTTAATTAAAAGAATAAATAGCCAACAGGTAAAACTTTTTTTAAAAGATTTATCTCATTTTATGACACCATCATTATCAAAAGATATTAAAAACGATATTGATAAATTTTGTGAAGAGATATCAAATAATCCAAATCAATTAATAAATATTGATAATCTTAGAAGACTACGTGAATTAACAAATCTTAGAATAAAAGATGATAAAAATATTTACAACGAAAAAAATGAAGATATAAAAAAACTTATTAGATTTTTAGTTGATATATTTACAAAAACTGTTAATGAAACAAATATTACACTTGATAAAATTATTGAAATAAAAAATGAAATAAAGAATTTGGATTTATCTGATTCTTCAGCTAAGCAAATTAGTTTATTACATAAAAAATTGATTAATAATATTGATGAGATTGAAAATAAACTAAAAGTAAATAATGAATCAATTATTAATTCACAAAAAGATACTAATGATTTATATGATCAAATTGAAAATTTAAAATGTAGTCTAGATAAAGCAGAAGAGGAAAAATCAATTGATTATCTAACTGGTGTTTTAACTAGAAGAGCCTTTGCCCAAGAGAGTAAAAGAGCTGATAACGAATATAATGTTTTTGATGCAAAATATGCCGTTGTATTTTTTGATATTGATCATTTTAAAAAAATAAATGATAAATATGGCCATGATTGCGGTGATAGTGTACTTTACACCTTTGCTTCAATCTTAAATAGATTAACTAGAAATGAAGATATTATTTGTAGATATGGTGGTGAAGAGTTTGTTGCAATAATTCATTATAATTGTTTATTTGATGTAACAAATTACCTAAAAAGAGTCAAAAATATTATCTCAAGCAATAAGTTTATATATAGAGAAAATAAAATTGAAGTAAAATTTTCAGCAGGTGTTGCCCTTAGAATAAATTATAATAATTTTGATGAGACCTTGAATTTTGCTGATAAACTTTTGTATAAAGCAAAAGGTTTAGGAAGAAATAAAATAATACTTGATAATAATGAAGTATTATAATAAACACAACTATGAAGACTAAATGAAATTCTGCCGCGCGTGAATTTACAAATAAGTCTTCATAGAACTATTTACTTAATTGTTCTTTTTGTTATATTAATCTCTTCTTCAATAAACTTTTTTTGTTCAATCATAAAATCTAAATGTTTTTTTAATAACTCTTTATCTTCATAGGATTTTATAATAAACTCATACAATTTTGGCCTATTCTTTTTCCAGTTATGCAAGGTTGTTTTATTTACATCTAAATCTTCTTCTAATTTTCTAAAACTTGGTATACCCATTATAATCCTTATGTGAATGGTATCGTACAATATAATGGAACAAAAGTCAATATATTTATTAGTTTTGTTCAAAACAATGGAACAAATATATACAAAAGAAGTTTTTTTGTAAAATTCATTATGACAAAAACAGTTAAAAATAAAATTTTACACCAACTAAATTTTCTAAAAACAATTGGTTATAACTATCATGAAACAGTTACAATTTCAAATTTTGATGTAAATGGAAACAGTTTGCCTAATAATCTGAATGAGTTAAATTTAATTATGGAAAACTGTTATTTATGTGAATTATCAAAATCAAGAAGAAATGTTTTATGTGGTCAGGGAAATCCCAATGCCCAAATTATGTTTATTGCAGATGAACCAACTGCAAGTGAAGATGAATTAAAAAGTTTTTTTGTTGGAAAAACGGGTGAAACCTTAGCCAAAATGATTGAAAATGTATTACTATTAAAAAAAGAGGATGTATTTATAACTACTTTAACTAAATGTAAAAGTTTAGATAGTATAACACCGGCATGTTTTAACAGTTGTAATTCATATTTATATAAACAAATTGATATTATAAAACCTAAGTTGATTGTTCTTTTAGGTGAAAAAACATATCAATATCTGTGTAATGATACTAGTAGTTCATTTTTAAAAATTAGAGGTCAAATGACAAAGTTCAATGAGTATGATGTTTTGCCAACTCATAGTGTTTCATATCTTTTAAGAAATCCTTCTTCAAAAAAAGAAGCCTTTCATGATATGCTTAAAATTAAATCTATTTTGGAGTTAAATTGAAAAATATAATATTAATATTAGTAGCATTTTTTGTTTTTATTGGTTGTGCACCTAAAGAGGTTGTTATTGATAAAAAACCTGTTCAAACAAAAAAAGAAGAGTTTGTTTTAATTCAAAATGAATCAAATCAAAATTCAATGTATCAAAGGGTAAAAGAGAATACAATTATTGAAGATAATGGCATAAATAAAATTGCTATTTTATATCCTTCAAGAATAGTAGGAAAATATGCAAAAAGTACAATTAGTACAATTTCTGCTTTTTTAATTTACAATGACAAGCCTTTTGTGATTGAAACATTTGATACTTATGATGAAAATCCAGAAAATATTCTTGAACAATTAAATTTTTTAAAAGAGGGTGGTTTTTCAAAAGTTATTGCAATGTTTACATCTAATGGTTTTAATACTTTAAATTTAGATAGTGATAGCTCTTTTGCTAATTTTTACTTTCCTTTAATTAATAAATCTGAAGTTAAAACTCAAAAATCAAATTTTATTTTTGGTGGAATTTCATATGAAGAACAATTACAGGTATTAGAAACTTTATCAAGTAATAGAAATACAATGTTTTACGTTAAGTCGTATCTTGGAAATAAATTAAAAGAATCATATGAACAAATATTTTCAAATCCAGGGATAATTAAAGAGATAGAAAGGGCTAATAATAGATATAAGTATATTATGGAAGATGAAAGAATTGTAGGAAATACAATTATTGTTAATACTCCAATTGTAAAAACTTCAATTATCCTTTCTCAACTTACAGCCTTTGAAGTTAATCCTATAAAAGTTTTATCAACACAGTTAAACTATAATCCACTTTTGATAAAACTAACTCAAGAAAGAGATAGAGAAAACTTTTTTGTTGTAAGTTCAATCGAAAATGTTGATAGTTTTCTTGAAGAGTATACAAAACTTCTTGGGGGTGATGTAACTTATAATTGGGTTGATTATTCATCTTTAGTTGGAGCAAACTATTTATTGTATTCTCAAAATAAACAAGAGGAAAAAAGTAATAGTTTTATAATTATGGAAGAAAAAAATGAAAATGATAAAGAGTTAAAAAAAGAGATTATAAAAACAAAAGTAATTGAGAATCAAGCAGATTATAAATCTACATTATATGGAACAACGCCATATGGCTTTTCTAAAATGGAACTTAATTAAGTAAGATTTAGATATAATCGCGAATTATTAAAAAAAGATATATAGACGGAGTCAGATTTGAGAACGCATTATTGTACAGAAGTAACAGAAAAAAACATTGACGAAATTGTAACAGTAGCTGGATGGGTAAATAGTAGAAGAGACCACGGTGGAATTATTTTTATTGATTTAAGAGATAGAGGTGGTTTAGTTCAACTAGTTTGTGACCCAGCAGATAATAAAGATGCATGGGAAGTAGCTGACAGTGTAAGAGATGAGTTTGTTTTAATTGCAACAGGTAAAGTAAGAGCTAGAGGTGAAGGTTTAGAAAATCCAAATCTTATCACTGGAAAAATCGAAATTGTAGTTGAAAAGTTAGTTATTGAAAACAAATCAAAACCTATGCCTTTTGAATTAGGTGATGAAAAAGTTAATGAAGAGATTAGATTAAGAAATAGATTTTTAGAATTAAGAACAAAAAGATCTCTTGATATTTTTAAATTAAGAAGTACAGCAAATATTGCAGTTAGAAATTGCCTAAATGATTTAGGATTTTTAGATGTTGAGACTCCAATTTTAACAAAATCAACTCCAGAAGGAGCTAGAGATTATCTTGTTCCAAGTAGAGTTCATCCAGGTGAATTTTATGCATTACCACAATCTCCACAATTATTTAAACAATTATTGATGGTATCTGGGTTTGATAAATATTTCCAAATTGCTAAATGTTTTAGAGATGAAGACTTAAGAGCAGATAGACAACCTGAATTTACTCAAATAGATGTTGAGATGAGTTTTTGTAACCAAGAGGATGTGATTAAAGTAGCTGAAAAATTAATCCATGATACTTTCACAGCTTGTGGTAAAAATGTTCCAACAACTTTCCCAAGAATTACATATAAAGATGCAATGGAAAAATATGGTTCAGATAAACCTGATATGAGATTCGATATGGCAATGGTTGATGTTATCGATATTTTTGCAAATTCTACAAATGAAATTTTTGCTTCAATTGCACAAGATAAGAAAAACAATAGAATCAAAGCACTAAGATGTCCAAATGGAGATAATCTATTCTCAAAAAGACAGATGAAAGGTTTTGAAGATTATGTTAGAAAATTTGGAGCTAAAGGTTTAGGTTACTTCCAAATGAAAGAGGATGGTTTAAAAGGTCCTTTAACTAAATTCTTTTCAGAAGAGGATTTAGAAGCAATCGTAAAAACAACAGAGTTAGAAGTTGGAGATGTTGTATTCTTTGGAGCTGGAGATAAAAAAACTGTTTGTGATTATATGGGAAGATTTAGACTTTACCTTGCAGAGCAAATGGATATTATCCCTGCAGATACTTATGAATTTATCTGGGTTGTTGATTTCCCAATGTTTGAAACTGAAGATGGAAAAACAAAAGCACTTCACCACCCATTTACAATGCCAAATTTAGAAAAATGTGATTTAAATAATGTTGAAGATTTAGAGGATATTGAATCAATTGCTTATGATATAGTATTAAATGGTACAGAATTAGGTGGTGGTTCAATCAGAATTCATAAAGAAGAGATTCAAGAAAAAGTATTTGAACTTATGGGAATCTCTCAAGAAGAAGCTAATGAAAAATTTGGATTCTTACTTGAAGCATTAAGATATGGTGCTCCAAGTCATGGAGGTTTTGCTCTAGGTTTTGATAGAATGATTATGTTACTAGCTGGAACTGATTCAATTAGAGATGTAATTGCGTTCCCTAAAACTCAAAGAGCACAATGTTTATTAACTCAAGCACCAAGTGAAGTTGATAATGATCAATTAAAAGAACTTGCACTAAGAGTTAGAAAAACAGAAATCTAATTAGAAAAAGAGGTAGTATGAAAAAAATATTCTTAATACTACTTCTTTTTACAACTTTTTTATTCTGTAGAGACACTGTCACAATTACTTATCCTGTACAGGAATATTTTATAAAAAAAATAGCTAACGATGAACTTTATATTAAAACAATTTTTTCTGAAGATTATGACTTATCAAAAATTGAAGAGAAAACTTTTGATGATTTAGCTTTTAGCAAATATTATTTTACCTTTGACTTACCCATTGAAAAAAAGATTATTGATATTTTTAAATCTAAAAATAAAGAGATAAAAGTTATTAATCTTAATAAAAATATCTCAAAACTTAAAACCAAAAATGGTTTAGACAATCCTTATCTTTGGATGGATCCAGTTCTTTGTAGAGAGTATGCAAAAAACATCTATGAACAATTAGTAAATATGCAAGAATACAATAAAGATTTTTTCAAAGATAATTATGAAAAATTTTTAGAAGAATTAGACGAAACATATTTATATTTAAAAAAAAGAATTGATAACTCCGAAGTATATGGATTTTTGGTATTTAATGAAAAACTTGATTACTTTGCAAAAAGATTTAGATTAAATGTATATCACAAAGAAAATAGAGTGATTTATTTAAATGAAGTTTCAAATTTTTTAGAATTTTCTCAACAAGTGCATTTACGACATATTCTTCTTGATGTTGGAAATAACTATAAAATTGCACAATCTTATGCAAACTATATAGATGGACAAATTATTGAAATTGATGTTTTTGAAAGAAATTGGAAAATATCAATTTATGCATTAGTTAGAAGATTAACTACTTTATAAAATCCCTTTTTTAATCATAAGAAAAAATTATTTATTTGAAAAGTAGATTTTTTATACAGTTGTATAAAAGCTTTTTTTTTGATATGTAGTATCATTATACTATCAAAAATGAAGGATGTTTATGTCAAAAAATCTAATCAATTATAAAGGTATAAATGTAAAAAAAGAGCTCTATCCCATAATAAAATATATTGAAGATGTTGAAAAATATAGAGAAGAGTTAGGAACTTTAAGTTCATCTTGGGATATCTATGCACTTTTAGGACAATTAGGAGATATAAATATTGATATAGGGAAAACAAAAGAAAACTTTTTAAATCTTACTTCAACTTTATTAAACCATTTAAGTGAAGAAACAATCAAAAAAGTAACTGCTGAAATGAATTTTAAAGCACAAGTTGCAATTGATATTGTTATAAGAAATCTTTTTGAAAGAACAGCTGATATTGGTTTTCTTGCAACTGATGATGATATTAGATATTTTATTAAAAACTATGTTTCAAAGTATAATGATGATAGCAAAGGTTTAAAAGATAAAATAAAAAATAGATTTCAAGAATATGTTGATAAGTATTCTGTTTATTTTGACATTGTCCTAGCAGATAGAAATGGAAGAATTTTAGCTAGGTTAGATGAAAATACTTCTGGTGATTTTATTGATAAAAAATTTATTGATAAAGTTGTTAATACTAGTGATGAGTATGTAGAAACTTATCAGTCCCATGACTTTTTACCAAAATTAAATAGGTCATTAGTATATTCTTATAAAGTTACAGAAAACAATGACCCAAACTCTACGACAATGGGTGTTTTATGTTTATGTTTTAAATTTATTGATGAGATGAGAGGTGTCTTTGATAATCTAATTGACCCTTCAAATAAAGAGTGTCTAGTTTTATTAGATGAAAATGGTTATGTTATAGCTTCAAGTGATAGAAATCATATCCCATGGGATGTAAAAGTACCTATTGTAAAAGATGAAACTTATAAAATTATAACTTTTCAAGGTAGAGATTATATAGCAAAAAGTTGTGAAACCAAAGGATATCAAGGTTTTATGGGTTTAAATTGGTATGGTCATATAATGATTCCTTTAGAATATGCTTTTTTAAGTGATGTATTAAATGACGTAAATTATGATAAAAAAGTTATTGATTCAATGATGGAAAATGAAAACCATTTCTCAAAAGATTTAAAAGAGGTATTTAATAAAAGTAAAACTATTCAAGATAATCTAAGTCGTGTAATTTGGAATGGTAATATTGCTCAAAGTAAATTAAACTCTTCAAATAGAGGATTCTCTAAATCACTTTTAAATGAGATTGGAATAACTGGTACAAAGGCAAATTCCTCTTTAAATAATTTAAATAAAACTATTATAAGTTCAATTTTAAAAGATAGTGAGTTTCTATCATCTTTGGCTATTGATATTATGGATAGAAATCTTTATGAAAGAGCAAATGATTGTAGATGGTGGGCTTTAACATCATCTTTTAGAGAGATGTTTGATGAGCCTTCTTCTTTAGCTTATAATGAAAAAGAAATCTCTTCAATTTTAAAATATATCAATGACTTATATACAGTATACACAAATTTAATAGTATTTGATAAAGATGGGAAGATTATAGCTGTATCAAATGATAATGAAAAACATCTTGTTGGGAAAGTACTGTCTCAAAATTGGGTTGGTGATACTTTTAAATTACAAGATACACAAGAGTATTGTGTTTCAAAATTTGAAAAAACAAATCTATACAATAATGAGTCAACCTATGTTTATTGTGCTGCAATTAGGTCATCTAAGGATGATTCAATAATAAATGGTGGAATAGCCATTGTATTTGATTCAAAACCACAATTTAAAGCAATGCTTGAAGATTGTTTGCCTACAAAAAACGATGGAGTTTATGCCTTTTTTACAAATAGAGATAAAACAATTATCTCAACAACAAGTGAAAAATATGAAGTTGGTTCAAGACTTGAAATTGAAGATAAATTTTTTGAACTTAAAAATGGTGAAAAACTAAGTGAAATTATAGAAAGAAATGGTAAATACTATGCTATTGGAGTTAGATGCTCAAGTGGTTATAGGGAATATAAAAGTAGTAATGATAAATATAAAAACGATGTTTTATCTTTTGTTTTTATTTATATAGGTGAGAAGAAAGACAAATTAATTTACAAAGAAAGCAGTACAGAGAAGTTTTTAAATAAAAACACAAATAAAAAGTTTGATGAAAACAGTGTAGAACTTGCAACATTTTATTTAGGAAATAAATTTTTAGCAGTTGAAGCATCAAATGTAATTGAATCTGTAGGAATTGAACAATTACAAGAATCAATAGAAATGGACAAGAAAAACCACTTTAAAGGGATGGTTTTACACAAAGAAAGATTAATCTCAGTACTTGATATAAGAGATTTTTTAAATGAAGAGATAAAAGACAATGAAGTAGATAATATTATTCTTTTTGAGTACGATAAAGATAATAAAGGACATTGTGTTGGAATTTTAGTTTCTTCCCTTGAAAGTATTTCAGTTGTTCAAAGATCTTCAATACAAAATATTGAAAGTCACTTTTTAGGTTCAGGAACATTAATAAAAAGTTTAGTTGATATAAATGATTTTGGAGAATCACAAGTTGCGATGTTACTTGATATTAAAAAGATTGATGAAAATTTAACTGAAAATTTATAATTAGAATTAAAGTCTTAAATATATGTAGATTAACAAAGATTTTGGCACAATACGGAAAAATATATAAAGAGTCAAAATTTAAATGAATAATATAAAAACAAAATTTTTACCAACAACTAAAAAAGAGATGGATGCCTTAGGCTGGGATCAATGCGATGTTATCCTAATAAGTGGTGATGCATATATAGATTCTCCTTTTATAGGCGTTGCTGTTGTTGGGAGAAT
This sequence comes from Arcobacter arenosus, assembly GCF_005771535.1. Classification (NCBI taxonomy): domain Bacteria; kingdom Pseudomonadati; phylum Campylobacterota; class Epsilonproteobacteria; order Campylobacterales; family Arcobacteraceae; genus Arcobacter; species Arcobacter arenosus. Next base: position 212,815 of record NZ_VANU01000001.1, on the reverse strand, counting down.
TTTAGAACAACTTGGATTTAAAGTTGGAATTATTGGGCAACCTGATATTAAAAGTGATGATATTACTAGACTTGGTGAACCAAAACTTTATTGGGGAGTTAGTGGTGGAAGTATTGATTCAATGGTATCAAACTACACTGCTACAAAAAAGTTTAGAAATTCTGATGATTATACTCCAGGTGGAAAAAATGATAAAAGACCTGATAGGGCAACATTAGTTTACACAAATCTAATTAGAAGATTTTATAAAAATACAGTTCCCGTTGTTTTAGGTGGAATTGAAGCAAGTTTAAGAAGAGTTACTCACTATGACTATTGGACAAATAAGTTAAGAAAACCAGTACTTTTTGATGCAAAAGCTGATTATTTAATATATGGTATGGGTGAAATGGCAATTAGAGAGTTCTCTTTAGCCCTTAGAGATGGAACAGATCCTAGAAAAGTTAGAGGTGTATGTTATATCTCAAAGGAGCCAGTTGAAGAGTATATCCAACTTCCATCACACCAAGAGTGTTTAGATGATAAAGAGAAATATATAGACCTTTTTGATCATTTTTATCAAAACAATGACCCTATAAATGCAAATGGTCTTTGTCAAAAAGTTGATACTAGATATGCTATTCAAAATCCTCCATGTGATTATCTTGATGAAAAAGAGATGGATGAGATTGCAATGTACCCATATCAAAGGGATTTACACCCTTACCACAAGCCAGAGGGAAAAGTAAAATGTTTAGAAACAATTAAATTTTCTATTCAAACTCATCATGGTTGTTGGGGAGAGTGTAACTTCTGTGCTATTGGAGTTCATCAAGGAAGAACAATCCGTACTAGAAGTGAAGCAAATATTATCCAAGAAGCAAAAGATTTTACAAAAATGAAAGACTTTAAAGGAATCATTTCTGATGTAGGAGGTCCTACTGCTAATATGTATGGATATGAGTGTGGTAAAAAACTTAAAAAGGGAACTTGTGATGATATAAGATGTGTAGACTTTGATAGACTTTGTAAGGTTATGAAAGTTGACCACAGTAGAAGTATTAAATTGCTTCGAGATATTAGAGAAGTACCAGGGGTTAAAAAAGCTTTCGTTGCTTCTGGATTAAGATATGATTTTATTCCAGCAGATAAAAAACATGGCTATACATATTTAAAAGAGTTAGTTGAACACCATATATCTGGACAAATGAAAGTAGCTCCTGAACATACCTCTGATAGAGTTTTAAAACTTATGGGTAAACCAGGGAAACAGCCATTAATAGAATTTAAAAAGATGTATGATAGATTAAACAAAGAAGCTGGTAAGAAACAGTTCTTGACATATTATCTAATTGCAGCACACCCAGGATGTGAAGAAAGAGATATGCATGAATTAAAACAATTTACAACCCATGAACTAAAAATGAATCCTGAACAAGCTCAAGTTTTCACACCAACTCCTGGAACATATTCTGCTGTAATGTATTATACAGAACTTGATCCAGAAACAAGAAAACCGATTTTTGTTGAAAAAGATACTTTAAGAAAAGAAAAACAAAAAAATATTGTGATAGATAAAAAATACTATCAAAGAAGAAAAAGTAGTGGCGCATCAATGCAAAGCTAAAGGAGTAGCTATGAAATATATTTTATTATTAATCCTTTTATTAAATGGATTATTTGCATCATCTTCAGAGTTTATTGAGAAGATGAATTATGAAACTATTTATGAAAAAGCTTTAGAAAGGGCAATAAAAGAAAATAAGTCTATTATGATGATTGCTAGTACTAAATCTTGTCCTTGGTGCCGAAAACTAGAAAGACAGACACTTACAAGAGATAATATTAATAATATAATTCAAAAAAACTTTGTCCCTTTAGCTGTTGACCAAGACTTAAAAAATTATCCAAAAAAGTATGAAGTAAAAGTTGTGCCAACTGTATATTTTATTAATCCTAAAGATGAAAGTGTAATAAAAAAAGTTTTAGGATATAAAAATAAAAAAGAGTTTTCTAAAATCTTAGATGAGGTGGTTTCAAAATGAAAAAGTTGATTATTCTGTTTCTTACGTTTGTTTATTCTTTTGCCCTTACTCCATACTCTTTAGAAAATATAAAAGAGGTAAACCTAAAATTTTTAAATAAAAAAGAAAATATCTCAAAAAAGCTTGAAGAAAAGATTACTAAAAAAGTAAAAGAAGAGCTTGAAAAATTAGGAATTAAAACAAATACTCAAAACTATTCAAACTTTATAATTAAAGCAAAAATAGTGAAAATTGCTGATAAACAATTTGTTCAAACCTCTATTATGATAGTTGAGGATATCAAGCCTGTAAGAGATGAATCTCTTCTTACCATAGCAATTACTTATAAAAAAGATGATAGTTTTATTGCTGAAAATTTAGAAGTAGATATTTATGAATCTATAGTTGATTATTTGTTAGAAGATTTTATAGAACAATATAAAGCTGAAAATTAAATCATAAAAAAAAGGGGCAACAATAAAGTCGTCCCTTTTTATATTTTGTGTAAGAAATTACGCTAAAGCGTTAAACATATCTTCTGTTACTTCTGAAACCTCTTTTGTTCCATCAAGTTCCATAAATACACCCATTTTAGTATAGAAATCAATTAGTGGTGCAGTTTGTGCATGGTAAGCTTCTAATCTGCTTTTTACAGTTTGGGCATTATCATCTTTTCTAATAATTAATTCACCACCACAGTAGTCACATACATTTTCTTCTTTTGAAGGATTAAACTCTACGTGAAATGATGCTCCACATTTAGAACATACTCTTCTTCCTGTGATTCTTCCAACAATTAATTCATCTGGAACATTTAGTGAAATCACTTTATCTAAGCTAATTTTCATTGTTGCCATTAACTCATTTAAAGCTTCAGCTTGAGCTAAAGTTCTTGGGAAACCATCTAAAATAAAACCTTCTTTACAGTCATTTTCAGCAAGTCTATCTTTAATAATACCAATAATTGTTGAATCAGGAACTAATTGCCCAGCATCCATAAATTTTTTAGCTTCCATACCCATATCTGTTTTATCAGCAATTGCTGCTCTTAGGATATCTCCAGTTGAGATTTGTGGAATATTATATTTTTCTATTAAAAATTTTGCTTGAGTTCCTTTACCAGCTCCAGGTGCTCCAAATAGCATTAAGTTCATGTTTCTTTTCCTTAGTTTTTCTTTTTTGATTTGAGTATTGTATTCAAAAACCATTTAATATCAAATAAACAATTCATAAGAGTTTTGATATAATTGCCACTTCAAAAATTAAAGGTCTTAAATGAAAAAATTATTTTTAATTATTGGTGCACCTGGAAGTGGAAAAACTACAGATGCCGAACTAATAGCTGAAAATCACAAAAATATTACACATTATTCAACTGGTGATATGTTTAGAGCAGAAGTTGCAAGTGGAAGTCAAAGGGGAGCTTTAATTGATACATATATTAGTAAAGGTCTTATTGTTCCAATTGATATTGCCATTGAAACAATTATAACAGCAATAAAAAACGCTCCAACTGATGTAATTATAATAGATGGATATCCAAGAAGTTTCGAACAAATGAATGAATTAGATAAATATTTAGTAGATGAAACTGAAGTGGAATTAGTTAATGTTATTGAAGTTGTTGTTTCACCTGAAGTAGCAAGAGACAGAGTTTTAGGTCGAGCAAGGGGTGCCGATGATAATGTGGAAGTTTTTAACAATAGAATGAAAGTTTATATTGAGCCTTTGAAAACAATTCAAGAGTTTTATGAATCTAAAAATCTATTAGCAAAAATAGATGGGGAAAGAACAATCAAAGAGATTGTTGATGAAATGGATACTTTTATAAAATCAAAAATATAATGAAAAATCAACCTAACTTTTACAGCGTAATTATTGGAACAGAATTACTAAATGGGCGAAGAAAAGATGCCCATTTCTCTTTTTTAAATGAACAATTATTAAAACGAAATTGGAATCATAAAGCCTCATTTGTAATTGAAGATGATGTGGAACTTATGGAAAAAATATTCCAACTTATTAAGTCAGATAAAAACTCAGTAATGTTTTGTTTTGGAGGAATTGGTGCAACTCCTGATGATTATACAAGAGCCATAGCTGCAAAAGTTTTTACTGATGATAAAATGGAATACCATGAAAAAGCAAAAGAATTAATAATAAATCAATTTGGTGACGAAGCTTATCCTTTTAGAATAGAGATGGGACATTTACCATTAAATGCAGGATTATTAAAAAATGTTGTAAACAATGTTCCTGGTTTTTATTTAGAAAATAGATTCTTTTTTACTCCAGGTTTTCCTTCTATGAGTCAATCAATGGTTATTGAAGCATTAGATAAATTTTATCCTAAAAATGAGATTGAAAAATATAGAAAAACTTTAACTGCATTTTGTGGAGAAAATGATTTAATCCCTGTAATGAAACAAATGCCAAAAGAGATTGAACTATCTTCATTACCTAAAATACTGAATAAAAAAAGACAAGTAGTATTATCTTTAGCATCATTTAATGAAAAAATTTTAGATGATAACTTTGAAAAATATATAAAATATTGTCAAAAAAATAATATAGAATTTATTTTAGAAGATGTAAGCAACCCAAATTAATCTTTTATTAGTTAAAAAAAAGTGCCTTTTCTAGGTACTTTATTCCCCTACAATTTAAGTTAAGTTTATTTTTAGTAAAAAACCTTTTTTTTCAATTATAATGTCATCCTTATTTTATTTTAGGAACAAGATTGAAATTAGAACAAATTAGTAATTTTGTCTTTTGTGACAATAGACTAAATGAATTTGAGTTAGAGTTTGGATTACTTCCTAATCCATATTACGATTATCCATTTTTGATTATCAAAGACTTTTTAGCTGAATCTTTATGTGATGATATTATTAAAAATATCAAAAAAGAAGATGATTATATTGATGCAAAGATTAAAAAAGAAAACTATCTAAATGAAACAGATAAAAGTATTAGAAAAACAAAAATCTATAAGCTATCAAATGAATATAAAAATATTTATAAAAAAAGATTTTTAGAATGTCAAAAACTGATTGAAGATTTTTTTTCAATGGCTTTAACAACTAGTACAAAAGTTCAAGTTTTAGAGTACCAAAAGGGTTCTTTTTATAAAGCACATAGCGATGATTCAAATATGATTTTAAAAGATGATGAATTAGTAGGTTTTAAAAATGTAGCTTTAAATAGAAAAATTACAACTGTATTGTTTGCTAGTTCTTGTAAAGATAACGATGATTTTAACACATTTAGTGGTGGAGAGTTAGTTTTTAATTTTTTATATGATGAAAAGGGAAACAACATAAAGTATATTCCAAAAGCTGGGGAGATGATTGTTTTTTTAAGTAATCCCTATTTTACCCATGAAGTTTTAGAAGTAAAAAGTGGATATAGATTAAGTTTAGTTCAATGGCATGATGCTTTGATAAACTAAGGTTTATTATAAAAGTTAAATTTCCAACCTTTATCTTCTGGATATTTTTTTAAATTATAATCTTTCCAAACTTTGATACATTTTTTATTTCCAATCTCTTTACCTTTTTTTGCAAAGGCATGGGCTCTACCAAAGTTTGGGAAAACTCCTTTACCACTTGCATACATAAAAGCTAAATTACATTGGGCCTCTATTAATCCTTGCTTTGATGCTCGTTCAAAATATTTCACTGCCATTTTAAAATCTTTTTCTATAACTACACCATTAACTAAAAATACTCCCAAGATATTTTGAGCAGGTGCGTAGTTTAGTTTTGAAGATTTTATAAAAGAGTTATATGCATCAACTAGATTGTAGTAGGGTGTTTTTTTATTTAATTGAAGTTTTCCCAATAGATAAAAAGCTTCAGGGTCGTTTAGTTTTGAAGCTTTTTGTAAATATTCATATGAAGTTTGAAAACTTCTTTGAACCTCTTTACCATTTGCATAAATTTTTGCAATTTCAATCATTGCTTTTGTATTGTTTTTTGAAGCTAAGTTTCTGTAGTGGGATAAAGCTTCTAAAGTCCCATATTTTTTTTCATGGTTTTTTACTTCTTCAAAGCTTATTGCATTTAATATATTTATGAAAACAACTAATGCAACAATTGTTTTTTTCATTTTATAACTTTTTTGATACCTGGCATTAATGTTGTTGTTATTTCATAAGTGATTGTGTCATGAATTTCTGCTAATTTTTTTACATCATCAAAAATACAAACCTCTTCATCTGAAGAGTTTATAGAAAGATTATCCATTGAAACTTTACCTAAAACTTCATATCCTTTAGGAGTAAAATATTTATGTTCTCCATTAAGTCTTAAAAATCCATCTCCATATCCAACATCATATGTTGATATTTCCATTTTTTCTTTTGCAATAAATTTTCCACCATATCCAACTTTTTGATTTTTTTCTATTGTTCTTGTTGAAATTTTATTTGCCCAAAGTGACATTACAGGTTTCAATTTTGGATTGTCAAAGATAGGATTTGTTTCTAAATATCCATATTGAGCTATTCCTACTCTTGCAAAATCTTCATCGAAATTCTTAAATCTAAATAAAGCGGATGAATTAGCAGAATGAAACTTAGGAATTGGTAAAAAAAGTTGTTCACATATTTCACACACTTGTTTTTTCACTTGATTAAAAACTGACCTTTGAAAGAAAAAGTCACATGAAAGCTCATCAGCACTTCTATAATGGGTCATTACACCCGTTAAATTTAAATTTTTACTAGAAAGCCCTAAAATAGCCTCTTTCAGAGTTTTGGTGGTTATTCCATTTCTATGCATTCCTGTATCAACTTTTAAGTGAACATTCGTATTTTCGGGTAACCTTTCGATTTCTTCAATTGTATTCACAACTATGTGAAAAGTATGTGAATAAGTTGAATAACTTCTCTCAGCAAGAATTAAGATTTGCTCAAAAAAAGACTCAATTTTTTTAGCTTCTTCAAGAGTTCTCACTACTGCTTTTGTTATTCCAAACTCTTTTGCTAAGCTAGCAATCTCAAGAAGTCCATGTCCATATGCATTATCTTTTAGTACTACAGCAGTTTTTTCTTTTGAGCCTGTTTGTTTTGTAATTATTTCTAAATTATGAAAGTAGTTTTCTTTGTTTAAAACAATTTTTGCCAAAGTGAGTTAATCCTTAAGTGTGTTAAAAAATTCTTGTAGAAGAATAGCATCTTTTTCGTTTAGAACATCTTTTAATTCATCTTTATTTGCATTTCTTATATTTTCAAAAGATCCAAAATATAAAAGAAGTTTTTTTACCTTTGCTTCTCCAATCCCTTTGATTTGAAGGAGTGAAATTTTACTATCCTCTTTTCTTTTTTGCTTCTTATGAAATGATATAGCAAATCTATGGGCTTCATCCCTAAGTCTTTGTATAAATTGTAGCCTTTTATCTGTTGGAAGAAGTTCAAGCTTTTCTATTTCGCCATTATTTTCAAAAAATACAATATCCTTTGCACTTCCTTTTGCTCTATGGGCTTTGAAATCTAGTTTCTCTTTTGCAATTGCACAAATATCAAGATTTACTCCACAAGAATTTCTAATATCAATGGCAAGTTTAAGAAGTGTTTCTCCCCCATCAATAACCCACATATCAGGAGCAGGATTTTTTTCAAAACTTTCAACTCTTCTTATTAGAGTTTCTCTCATTTGGGCATATTCATCTTTAGCTTCAAGGTTATAATGTCTAAAATCAGACTTTACAAACTTTTCTTCCCAAGTAACCATTGCTCCAACTGTTGCTTGTCCCATCATATGAGAGTTATCAAAACACTCAAATCTATAAGGTGTTTTTTCTAAGCTAAAAAGCTCTTTTATCTCATCATAAACTGATTTTGATGTTGCACCACTTAGTCTTAAAAGTTCATTTGCATTGTTCAGTCCAACTTGAACAATCTCTTTTTTCTTTCCTCTTTTTGGGTTTGTTATTGGGATATTTTTTGAAAATTTATTTTGAATAAACTCTTCAATCTCTTGTTTCTCTTCTATATCATGGGCAACGATAATCTCTTTTGGTAAAAGTGGAATTTCATTATCATAGTAATTTACAATGGCTCTTTCATAGGCTTCATTTATATCAATTGTAATATCTTCTTTATTTGGTTTAATATAATCATGGTTTGAAGATGCAAGTTTCCCGTCCCTGAAAAACATTCTAACTAAGGCAGCTTTATTGTCTTTGATACTTATTGCAAAAAGGTCTATGTCTTCATTTGTAGCTAAATCCATACCTGTTTGGATTTGAGATTTTTTGATTGTTGTGATTCTATCTCGAAGTTTCATTGCTTCTTCAAATCTAAATTCACTACTATACTCTTCCATTTTTGATGTTAGTTTTGAAATTAGTTTGTTTTTATTGTAAATAAATCCCAATGCTTCATCAATAAGTTTTGCATAATCCTCTTTTGTAATCTTTCCTTCACATGGAGCATGACATTTTTTTATTTGGTAAAAAAGACAAGCCTCTTTACCTTTGATACAAGATTTTTTTTGAACTAATGGAACTATTTCATAAATAGAATCAAGCATATCTCTTGCACCAGTAGAATAGGGACCAAAGTATTTGACATTTTTATCTTTTAATACTCGTCTTGTAATCTCAAGCCTTGGGAAATCTTCATTTAGATTTATATAAATATATGGATAGGTTTTATCATCTCTAAGTAAAATATTGTATTTTGGTTTTAACTGTTTGATAAGAGAATTTTCCAAAATAAGAGCATCATGCTCATTTGGTACAACAATCCACTCTAAAGACTCAACTTCACTAATCATCTTATAAATTCTAGGGCTTAGTTTATCAGATGGTAGAAGTTTTGGAGTAAATTTAAAGTATGACTTTACACGGTTTTTTAAAACCTTTGCTTTTCCTATGTAAAGTAGTTTTCCATTTCTATCGAAGTATTGATATACTCCAGCATCTTTAGGTAGTTGTTTTAGTTTCTCTTCTAAATTCATTTTTGGATTATATCAAAAATATCTTAACCTGAAGGAGTAGTTTATTGATAATTTATATAATAAGGCTTTTCCCAAATTTTTCTACCAAAACTCTCTTCAAAACCTAAAATCTCTTTTGGACTCATGATTTTTGTATCAGTTTCATAAAATATTTTAAATCCACTTTTTGCAATATCTAGTTCTTCTTGAGTATAAAGATTATTATAAATTTTTATTTTTACGGCAGGGTTCCCATGCCCATCTATATTATAGATTAGATTCACATTATTAAATTTTTCAACTTCATCTTTTTTTCTTAACATTCTTGGATGAAACATATGAACTATTAACTCTTTTTTATTTAAATTATTCTCTTGAATATAATCATTTACTAATCTTTGTACTTCATTTAAATCTTGAGCAAATATATGACCTACATATCTTCCCGGAGGATATCTTCTATGTTTTGGGATTTTAAATTCTGGGTCAATTGCAAGGTGTACTTTATCATATTTAAGATATTCTAATACAATCTTTACTGCTTCACTTGGGCTATTTGTTCCCATTTGAAGGTCTATTATTACTTTAAAGTTTTCCTTCTTTGCTCTATTGATAAAGTTCATTAAACTTTTGTGAGATAGTCTTAGCATATAATCATTTCTTCTTCCTGCATCAGGAGTAGCTAATCCATAGATAATATGAAATGCCATTTGAACTTCAAATTTGTCACCTAATTCTTTTTCATAAAATAATTTTTTTTCGTGCATTTTTTTTACTAGTTCATCTAAACTACTTTGTCCTAAGATACCAAGAGATTTTGTATTGGGTCTTCCATAAAAACCTATTAAGATTTTTTCCTTTTCAATGGCAGTTTTTAGTGTATTATTTGCAAAGCTATTGTTTACAAAAAATAATATAAAAAGCATTGATGTTTTTATAAATTTTCCCATTATTATTTTCCCCAAAATATTTTAAAAGTGGAAGTATAATGTAATATAATAAAATCTAATTTAACTAAGAGCAAAATTTTTATTTTTTTGATAGATTTTGATTAATTGATATTACATGATAGCTTTGGTATGATTCGAACTCTCAATCTCTAAATATATTAGGATACTATTGAATTTAAAACAAATAAGCATGGCAATTTATGCCACATATCTAACAAACAGTTATGGATTTAAACTAAAAAAAGCAAAAACATCAAAAGAAAGAATAAGTCTAAGGGAAGAATACTCTAAAACACTCTTAAATAAGCTAAATATTAGTGTAGAAGTATTAAATGAAGAAGCAATACCTAAAGAGGGTAAATATCTATTAATCTCAAATCACAGAAGTATTATTGACCCATTGATTATCGAGTTAGCTTTAGAAAAAAGTGAAATCAATGGATTTTGGGTTTCAAAAAAAGAATTGTATAACTCTTTTTTCTTTGGCTCATTTGTTAAAAATGCTGGCTCTATTCTTTTAGATAGAGAAGCTTCAAATATGTCATCTTTTTTTAAAGAGACTAAAGAGGTTGTAAAAGAGGGTCACTCAATTTATATTTTTCCTGAAGGTACAAGAAACAAAGAGAATACACCACTTAGTTCATTTAAAGATGGTTCAAGAATTATTGCTTTAAAAAATAGGCTTGATATTTTGCCTGTATATATAAAAACAAATGCAAATGAAGTATTAAAAGAAGCTATAAATAAAAGAACAAAAAATTTAAAAATAAAAATCCAAATTGGAAATATTATCTCTTATAAAGATAAAACACCCCTTGAAGAAAACTACAAAAATCAGTTTTCAATAAGTTGATTTAAAATATCACTTCACATAGAGTAAACATTTATGTGATATATTTCCATTATAAAGTTTTAAAGGATTTATTATGATTGCTGAAATTGTATTTGCTGCAGGATGTTTTTGGGGTGTTGAAAAACATTTTGAATCAATTCCTGGGGTTGTTGATGTAAAATCTGGCTATGTCGGTGGTAATTATGAAAATCCAACATATAATCAAGTTTTAAAATATAGAATGTCAAATAATAAAACTATAATAAATCATACAGAAGGTGTTCTTGTAAAGTTTGATAAAGACAAGATTGATGCAAAAGAACTTATTAAATCATTTTGGGAAATTCATGACCCCACGCAGTTAAATCGTCAGGGTAATGATATTGGAAACAATTATAGAAGTGCAATTTTTTATACAAACAATTATCAAAAAGAAACAGCTTTTAATACTAAAGTAAAATATCAAAAACTCCTAGAACAAGCTGATTATGGAAAAATAGTTACACAAATACAACCTCTACAAAAGTTTTGGGAAGCTGAAAACTATCATCAAGACTATTTGAAAAACAATCCAAATGGCTACTGTCCAAACCATGCTACAGGAATAAAATTTGAACCTGAAAAGATAAATTATCCTGTTCTTTTACCTTTAGGCGATAAAGAGATTATTGTAGTGGAGTCAGAAGGTTATTGCCCTTATTGTGAAAAGTTTGAAAAGGATGTTTTATCTTCTTATAAAGGTACACTTCCCATAAGAAAAGCAGTTTCAAAACAATTGGATAAGTTTGAAATAAAAACAAAACTAGATGCAACACCAACAATTTTATTTATTGAAGATGGAAAAGAGGTCTTCTCTCACAAAGGTTACTTAAGTAGTAAAGAGTTTTATGAAGTCTTTGGAAAGTTCAAATTAGGTGAGGATACTGAAAGTTATAATGTAGCTTTTAATAAAGGCACTGACAATAGGTTTTGTAAACAGTATGAAATTTTTAAAAATACTCCTGATGGAGTCTTTGTAGATAAATTGTCAGGTGAAATTTTATTTGATACAAAAGATAGATTTAATTCAGGTACTGGATGGCTAAGTTTTTATAAAGCAGTTGATGGTTCAACTATTGAAAAAACTGATTTAAGTTATGGAATGATTAGAACAGAAGTATTAGCTAAAAAAAGTGGAATTCATTTAGGTCATGTTTTTGATGAGATGGGGCATAGAAGATTTTGTATCAATGCAACAGTTTTAGATTTTGTTCCAAGAGATGAGGTTCAATAGTTGCCTGGACGTTTAGCTATTTTTGATGATGAAAAATTTAAAGAGGACTCAAAAGATTTAATAAAAAATGATATGGTTGGGGCTTTATTGCCAAAATATAATATAGCTCCAACTTTGCCAATACCTGCACTTTTAAACAATGGAAACTATTTATATACCCATTTTGGATATATCCCTTCTTGGGCAAAAGATAAAAAAAGTATGAATATAAATGCTAGAAGTGAATCTATTTTTGAAAAGCTTTATTTTAGGGATTCCTTTCGATATAGACGTTGTATTATTCCTATAAATGGTTTTTATGAGTGGGAAGTAGAAGATAAACAGAAAACTCCATATTTTGTAAAAGATAGTAAAGATGATTATTTAGCTATTGCTGGTATTTGGGATGAATATTTTGATATTGATTTAAATATGAAAATAGTTACCGTTGCACTAATTACTTGTGATGCAAATGAAAAGTTAGGGAAGATTCATCATCGTATGCCAGTGGTATTAGAAAAAAAAGATTTTTCAAAATGGTTATATGATGAAAATTTAAAAGAGATAAATTCACTTTTTAATATATATTCAAGTGAAAAACTTGAACTTTACGAAGTTTCATCAAATGTAAATAAGGTTTTATTTGATGAATCTTCTTGTATAAAAAAGGTAGAAAAAATAGAAATAGGGCAAAAAACTCTATTTTAGTAGTTCTACAATTTTTGGTTCAATCTCTTGAGGAGTGGTTATAGAACCATATCTTTCAACAATTTTTCCATTTTTATCAATTAGAAATTTTGTAAAATTCCATTTTATAGCTTCTGTTCCTGCAAAACCAGGTGCGTTTTCTTTTAAATAAACATATAAAGGATCTGCATTATCACCATTAACATCAATTTTAGCAAACATATCAAACTTTACTCCAAAAGTTAGGGAACAAAACTCTTGAATTTGCTTATTTGTTCCTGGTTCTTGGTTAGCAAATTGATTTGATGGAAAACCTAAAACCATAAACTCTTTGTCTTTATATTTATCAAAAAGTTTTTCCAATCCTTCATATTGATTTGTAAAACCACATTTACTAGCAACATTCACAATAAGTAAAACCTTGTCTTTATACTTTGACATTGATATCTCTTTGCCTTCTATATCTTTTACTTTAAAGTCATAAATACTCATTTCATTCCCTTTTGCTAATGAAAATGACAAACTTAATACAAGTGTCATTAATATTTTTAATATCATTTTAAATCCTTTTTTGAATTTTATCAATATTTAGAATCTTTTAGTATGGATTTTTGATTAGTTAATACTAAAAAAAGATACTTTTACCCATGATAACATCATCATGGTCAACAAATCTATTACAGTTTATACCCTCTAGTTCTATACAAATATTTTGCCATTGTTTAGAGTGTCCACCATTTTCATCTGTAAAATACCCTTTTACAAACATTAGTGCATGGGCATATTCATGGGGTAATACATCATTTATCATATACTCAGAGCTTTCTTTAAATCTTTTTTTATTTAGGTATATAGATATTTGTCCATTTTTAGAATAAGTAGCTGCACCAAAAAGTTTTGAGGGCATTTTATCTGAGATAATCAAAGGGATTTTTCTATTTATTCCAAATTTTTGGTAACTTAGTTTTTCTAGATAATATTGTTTTTCTTTGACTTTTTTAACTATCTTTTCATCAAGGGGGTTGTTCTTAAAATTGTAAGTATTAATCCATGAGTAGACTAAAAAGATTGAACCTAAGATTGTAATACTTAAGAAAAAATAGTTCAATCTTTTTAAAAACATCTTAATCTCCTAATTAGGAAATGCCTTTAAAAGTACATCTTTATAGTGATTTAGTTTTTGCATCAATCCATCACCATGATTATTTATATCAGGGTGATATTTTTTAGCTAACTCTTTATATCTTCTTTTTATCTCATCTCTTGTTGGATCACTTGTAAAGCCGAAAAAATCTTTTGCTTCACTAAGCTCTGATAAAGAGTTAAACCCTCCGTGATTAAAATTACCTTGATTAAAACCACCTTGTCTAAATCTCTCTTCAAATTCCCTAAAATCAAACCCGCCGTTACTACTTGAATTTGAACTAAAATCTTGACCATTAAATGTAAATCTAAAACCTTGATTATGAACTTGTTCTTTAAATTTCTTTTTAAACTGATAAAAAGCGTAATAAGCCACTGCAATTAAAACAAAAACTATAATTAAAAATGTTCCAAAATTTGTAAATATCAAATAAAGTATTCCGAAAAATATTCCCCATTTAATTAAACTACTAATAATATATGCTAATTCTCTACCCATATTGTTGTAAATAACCTTAAAATTTTTGAATTTGATTATACTATTTTTACCCTTTTAATGTGTTTCTTTTGTGTAGTTTTTTCTTGTCATATGATATTTGTGTGATAAAACTGTTGACATATGCTTAAAAGTTGTTTAAATAATAAACATATGACAATTTATCATGCGTTTTTCATTTCCTTGATTTATCATTTTACTAACGAAAGAAGGAGAAGAAGATGGAAATAGGTACACAAGCCTTTTTTGCAGCACTACCAATTATTGTAGCTGCAATTCTTTTAGTTGGTTTCAGATTACCAGCTAAAAAAGCTATGCCAGTTGTATATTTAGTTACTACAGCTGTTGCATTATATGTTTGGGAAGTTACATTCAACAGAGTATTAGCTTCTACTATTCAAGGGCTATTAATCACAATAGCAGTTTTATGGATTATCTTTGGTGCGATTTTATTGTTAAATACTTTAAAACACTCAGGTGCTATTAAAGTAATTAGACAAGGTTTTAACAATATCTCACCAGATAGAAGAATTCAAGTTGTAATTATTGCATGGTTATTTGGTTCATTTATTGAGGGTGCTTCTGGATTTGGAACACCTGCTGCAATTGCTGCACCATTAATGGTTGCAATTGGATTCCCTGCAATGGCGGCGGTAATGATTGGTATGATGATTCAATCAACTCCTGTATCATTTGGTGCAGTTGGAACTCCAATTTTAATCGGTGTAAATAAAGGTTTAGACTCTGAAGGTATTGCAGTAACACTACAAGGTTTAGGTTCTAACTGGGAAACATATTTACAAATTATCACTAGTGAAGTTGCTATTGTACATGCGATTACTGGTACATTAATTCCTTTATTTATGATTATGATGATGACAAGATTTTTTGGTAAAAATAAATCTTGGACAGAAGGTTTATCAGCAATTCCATTTGCTATTTTTGGTGGATTAGCATTTACAATTCCTTATGCATTAACAGGTATATTCTTAGGAGCTGAATTCCCATCATTAATTGGTGCTTTAGTTGGACTTGCAATTGTTACAACTGCGGCTAAAAAAGGTTTCTTAGTTCCTAAAAACACTTGGGATTTTGCTCCAAAAGAGGAGTGGCCAATTCACTGGGTATCTAAATTAGAAATCAAAATGGATGCTATGAATGAAAAAGTTGATATGTCTTTAACTAGAGCATGGATTCCTTATTTATTAGTTGCTGCAATTTTAGTTTTAACTAGAGTAAGTTCTGATGCTATGGCAATTGCAAAATCTTGGGTTATTCCATTTAAAGATATTTTAGGTGAAGGTTTAGGTTATTCTATTGTTCCATTATATCTTCCAGGTGGTATTTTAGTATTTGTTGTATTAATTACTTACTTCTTACATAGAATGGAATTCAAAGAGATGAAAGAGGCTTTAAGTGAATCTTCAAAAGTTATGCTTGGAGCAGGATTTGTACTTATATTTACTATTCCACTTGTTAGAATTTTAATTAACTCAGGTGTAAACGCAGCAGGATTTGATTCTATGCCTGTAGCAATGGCAAACTGGGTAGCAGTATCAGTGGGTGATATTTATCCATTATTTGCACCAATGGTTGGGGCATTAGGTGCTTTTATTGCTGGTTCTAATACTGTTTCAAATATGATGTTATCTCAGTTCCAATTTGGTGTGGCTGATGCTTTAAGTATCTCAACTGCATTTATGGTTGCACTTCAAGCAGTTGGTGCAGCAGCTGGTAATATGATTGCAATTCATAATGTTGTTGCGGCAAGTGCAACTGTTGGTTTACTTGACCAAGAGGGTGAAACATTAAGAAGAACAATTATTCCTACTATCTATTATTGTTTAGTAGCTGGTATTTTAGGACTTATTGGTATGTATGTTATGGGGCTTGCTGACCCATTAATGAAATAAAAACTTAATCACTTATAAAAGTGTCCAAAAAGTAAAATGAGGGTATAATTGCCCTCATTTTTTTTAAAGGGACACTATGACAAATATAGACAAAGAACATATCTGGCATCCTTACGCTTCTGTTTTAAATCCAAAAGATACAATCAAAATAAAAAGTGCAAATGAAGTATATTTAAATCTTGAAGATGGTACCTCTTTAATTGATGGAATGTCTTCATGGTGGTCAGTTATCCATGGATACAATAATAAAAAAATAAATTTAGCAATAAATGAACAAACATCAAAAATGTCCCATGTGATGTTTGGTGGTTTAACCCATGACACTGCAATAGAATTAACTCAAAAACTACTCAATTTACTAGATGATAGCTTAGAAAAAATATTTTATTGTGATTCTGGTTCTGTTTCTGTTGAGATTGCTATGAAAATGGCATTACAATACCACTATAAAAAAAATAATAATACAAAAACTAGATTTTTAACTGTTAGAAGAGGGTACCATGGTGATACTTTTGGTGCAATGTCTGTTTGTGACCCAGTTACAGGAATGCATACAATTTTTAGTGAATTTCTAACAAAAAATTATTTTGTTAGTGAACCAAAATCAAAATTTGATGAAGAGTTTGATAAAAGTGACTTAGATGAGATAAAAAAATTTCTTGAGGAAAATCATGAAAATATAGCCGCTGTTATAATTGAACCAATAGTTCAAGGCGCTGGAGGTATGAGATTTTATTCTCCAAAATATTTAGAAGGTTTAAGAGAATTAACAAAAAAATACAACGTCTTATTGATTTTTGATGAAATCGCTACAGGATTTGGAAGAACTGGAAAACTTTTTGCTTATCAACATACAAATATTGTCCCTGATATTATGACAATTGGAAAAGCTTTAACTGCTGGATATATGACAATGGCTGCAACAATTACAACAAAAGAGGTTGCACAAGGGATAGAAAAAGATGGAAATATCTTAATGCATGGCCCAACGTTTATGGGCAATCCCCTTGCTTGTAAAGTTGCCTCAACTAGTATTGATTTATTAGAAGAAAACAATTGGCAGGAAAATGTTTTAAGAATTGAAAAGTATTTAAAAGAGAATCTAATTATTTGTGAAAACCTTAATTTAGTTAAAGAGGTTAGGGTGTTAGGTGCTATTGGAGTTGTTGAATTACATGAAAATGTAGATATGGTAAAAGCCACACAAGAGTTTGTAAAAAGAGGTGTTTGGATTAGACCCTTTATGAAGTTAATCTATATTATGCCTCCATTTATAACTACAAATGAGCAATTACAAAAATTAGTAGATGCTATTTATGCTACTGTAGAAAAACTACAAGATTAATATCTTGTAGTTTTAACTATTACCATCTTTTTTTATTTAGTTCATCTTCAATTCTATTTGAGATTTTGTTCATCTCAATAGATGCATCATTTGTTTGTGCTGCAATTTGCGCATTTTCTTGGGTTTGTCTATCAAGTAATGCAATTGAATCATTAACTTGAATAATCCTACTCTCTTGCTCTTTACTTGATGATTCTACTCTATTTATAAGTTCAATTGTTTGATTTAGTTTTTGAGTTAAATTATTATAACCAGATATCATCTCTGCTGAAATATTTTTACCCTGATTTGCTTTTGTTGCAGCATTTTCAACTAATCTTTTTATTTCATTTGCTGCTTCTGCACTTCTTCCTGCAAGGTTTCTAACCTCTTGAGCAACAACTGCAAAACCTTTTCCTGCTTCTCCTGCTGTTGCAGCTTCAACTGCAGCATTTAATGAAAGAATATTTGTTTGGAAAGCAATTTGGTCAATAAATGAAATAGCTTCATTAATAGCTTGAACTTCAGAATTAATCTCATCCATAGAAGAGGTAGTTTCACGTGCTAGTTTTTGACCATTTTCTGAGACAACAAACAACTCTTTTGAGAATTCAGACATTTGGTGAACATCTCTAGTACTCTCTTTTATGGTTGTTGTAATTTCATTAATAGCAGCAGAAGTTTCTTCAATAGAAGCCGCGGCATGATTAGAGTTTGTATTTAATGAATCAACATTTTTTAATAAAATGTTAGAGTTGTTTCTTAATATTTCACCTTGATTTTTATTTTCATTTAGCATTTCAACAATAGAATCTCTTACAGAATTTATACCCTCAACTAACTCTTTATATTGACCTGACATTTTAGAATTTAAGTGAATTTTTTCACTATAATCATATTGAACATATTTTTTTAACACAGATAATATCTCATTAAACATTTTTTGTTGTTCATCCATTGTTTTGTTTACAATATTAACAAATGTTTGTACTTGTGGAGTAGATGCTGGATTATAAATTCTATAGTTTAAATTACCCTGTTGCATTTTATTTAATGTTAAAATTGTTTCACCTGCACATAACATATCTAATTCAGTTGACTCAGCAATATCTATTACATTTTTATTAATAAGTTTTCCAAGGTCACAAAACTCATCTTTCCCTTCTAAATCTATAGGCTCAAATTCATTTGATTTTCTTTCTATATAGTTACAAAAACCTAAAAAACCTCCATAAACTTTATCAAGGGAATCACTGATATTTTTATTTATCATAGAAGAGATTAGTGCCATAATTAAGAAAAATAGAATCAAAAGAAATATTTTTGTATTTAACATATTTGAAATCTCATCCATTTTGCTTTTTGAGCTTTCTATAATCTCCTTTGAGATTGAGTCATCAATTTTTTTAAGAATATTGATTTTACCAGTAATCTTTGCAAACCAATAAGTTGCTTCTGCCTCAAGTTTTTTATCTAAAATTTCATTTTCTATTCTTTTTACTTCATCTACATCATCACCTTTTAATAATGATTGATAAGTTTGTTTATACTCTTTTATTGCAAATGTTAAAAATTGATTCATAAAAGTTTCTTGAACTACAACTAGTGATAGAAATTTATTATAAAGGTTTAGTTTTTTAGAAGCAAGCATATTTGTTCCAACAGCTCTTTGAATTCCTGCTCTTTCTTTACTCATTAAAAAATTATAATATGCAAGTACCTTTCTTGAGATTTTTTTATCTTTTACTAGATTCATTGATGATGGAATTATACTTAGCAAAACACCATTCATATTTGTGTAGTATGCTAAGGCATCACCTATTTTTATATTTAATCCTGTAACATCATTTCTTGTTGAACTTAATCTACTAAAATCATCATAAGCCTTATCAAATTTAGCTAAAGTATCTTCTTTTAACATAGATTTATCTAAATTTTCGTAAATTAATTTAAACTCTTGAAGTCTATTGTCTGTTAATTTTCTTTGCTCAGGTAGTTTGTCTTTAAATTTTCCACCTTGACTACCAATATATCCCGCTGTCATACCTCTTTCTTTTTGTGTTTCATGAATTAGAAGAGATATTGATGTTGAAACTTTCATGATTTCATTAAGTTTTTGATATTCAGACTTTTTTTCATAACTATCATAAATAAAAATTAATGAGAAAGCTATGGCTAATAAAAAAGGGATAACAATTAGTAAAATTAATTTTCTTTTGATTTTTATATTTGATAAAATAGAATTAAACATGGCTATTCTCCCTTTTTCATTTCAGCATAAAGCATAGTATACTTATCAACTTCTTTCCTTGAAGCTTTTCTTCTACAAGAGATATAACCTTTGGATCCATCAGAGGAGGTAAATGGGAAAACCGTTGCAAATACCCAGTAAAATTTTCCTGATTTTGTTCTGTTTTTTACAAAACCTTTCCATTTGTTTCCACTTTGTACAGTTTTCCATAAGTCTTCAAAAGCAGCCTTTGGCATATCTTCATGTCTTACCATATTATGTGGATTGCCAACTAGTTCTTCTAAGGTATATTCAGCAAATTCACAAAATTCATCATTTGCAAACTTTATAATACCTTTTTCATCAGTTTCCGAAACTAAAAAAGATTTATCATCTAAAATTAGTTCATTATTAATTATTTCCATACCCCACTCCTAATAAAAACAATTCTAACATATGTAGTTTTATTAATATTAAATTTGATTATATTATACTATTTTATTCATATTTATGTTAAAAAATGTAACTAAATAATATTATTAAAATCAATAATTAGTTTATTATAGTAAGTTTAGTTTTATAAGCTTTTATAAGTTATTTTTAGTGTTTTTATTAGTTATTAATTGATAGTTTGAAATATTCTTATTAAAGAGATTTTAATTTTTATAAAGTATTATGATTTCACAGATTTTACACATTTATAAAATATATTAGGGAAAACAATGGATTATGAAGATTTTGAAAAAGCAGTTGATTTATTTGGTATCTTAACTAAGACATCAAAAAAAGATTTGAAAAAAAAGTATTTAAAGCTTTCAAAGGAACTTCATCCTGATATGCCAAATGGTAGTGATGAAAAGTTTCAAGAATTGCAAGAGGCATATGAATTGTTAAACTCATATATGGATGGATTTGCTTTCTCTTTTGATGAAGAGGAGTTTAAAACTCAATTTCCATCTTTTACAAACTATAAAAATTGGAGATAAGATGAAAAAGTTACTCATATTTTTGATGTTCGTTACATCAATTTTTGCAAATGTTGATATCAAAAGTTTAGATATTTATAAAAATTTAACTTTTGTAAAACAAAAATTGGATTCTCAAAAACATACTCAAAAACTACTAGGACAAGTTAATATTGAGGATATAAGATTTTTAAAAGAGGATAATTGTTCAATAGGTGATTACACTTTAGAAAATAAAGAAGAGAGTGATGAATTATCAAAATTGATTTCAGAAGCAAAAGATAAGATTGTTTATAAAGAAAATAGGATTAAAGCCTTAAAAAGTAATATAGCTTTTTTAGAAAAGACTTCATTAAATTCTGTAAGTAATTCAAAGATGTTTGAAGAAAGTTCAAACTTTTTAAAAAAAGAGGTTTTAGAAAGTTACAATTATATTTACGAGCTAGAAGGTTTTATAAAAGAGGATAAAAAAGAACTCAATGAACTTCTAAAAAGAAGAAACACTGAAAACAGTACTTTTTTAAATTATGATTTAAAGTGTAAGAAAGATGTTTTTGTTTATTACCCTTTAAATAATATTAACAAAGATGGTCTTTATGATATAAATTACAACTCAAATAAAAAAGAGTTAGAGATTAAAAATTCTTATTTTATAACTCAATCAACTGGAGTTGATTTTGAAAATATAGATATAAATCTTTATTCTTTTTCATATGTTGATACGGTTCAACCTAGAAAATTTTATCCACAATATCTAGATTTAGATATGCCTGTTGCATTGAGCTCTTCAAAGGTGATGATAAAAAAGGCAAAAGTTGAAAGATTTAATGATATGGCATCAGCACCTAGTTATGAATATAATGAAGATACAACTAGGTCATATTTCACTGCTTTAAATGTTACTTTAAAAAGTGGGAAAAAACAACAAGTATTATTTTCAAATGAAAAATATAAAGCAAATAATTCTATAGAAATTGATGGATATGCTTCTTCTAAAGCTTTTTACAAAGTTGATTTTAAAAGTGATAAACTGTATGGATTTATTAATTCAAGACTATATTTAAACGATTCATATATTGGAAAAATAAATTTAAATGGTATAAAAAAAGATGAAAACAATAGTTTATACTTTTCAAATAATAGATTTATTGATGTAAAAAAAGAACTTATAAAAGATATGAAAGAGGAGCCATTTTTTAGTTTAAATAGATTAAAAACTCAAAAAATATGGAAATATGAAATTAAAAATAACAGCAATAAAGAAGAGTTTGTTTCACTAATAGAGAGAGTTCCAGTATCTAAACATGAGGATATTAAAATAGAGCTTATTGGTTCAACAAAAGTAACAAAGCTAGAAAAAAATGGTAAAATCACTTATGATTTTAATCTAAAACCAAATGAAACAAAAACAATAGAATTTGGGTATGAGATTTTAAAACCTAATAAAAATTAAGGGGATTAAATGTTTGATAATAAAAAAGTAAAAGAGTTGGTTTTAAGTACACTTGTAGCAGATTCATACTCTTTGGCTACCCATTGGATTTATGATGAAAAACAATTAAGTGAACTTGATATTAATTGGGAATTATTAAATGATGCAAAGGGTGTTTGGCATAGAGGTAAAGTTGCAGGAGAGTTTACTCATTTTGGTGATCAAACATTTTGGTTATACCAATTTTTAGAAGATAAAAATCAATTTAATGTAGATGAATATATTGATTATTGGAAAAGTAAAATAGATATATACAATGGTTATATTGATGGTGCAACAAAAGGTACTTTAGAAAATATAAGCAAAGGAATAAAGCCAACGGGAAGTTCTTCAACTGATTTATCAATCATTGGAAGAATCGCTCCATTGTTATTGGTTTCTAAAACAAAAGAGGAGTTTTTAGAAAATATTTCTAAGTTTGTATCTTGTACACACAATACAAAAGAGGCTTTAGAAGCTTCACGATTCTTTGGTGAACTATTTTTAAAAGTTTATGAGGGTGAGAATATTGAAGAAGCTATTCTTTCTTTAAAAGATAGATTTGATACAAAATTACAATCGTATATTTATAGTGGTATTGCATCAAAAACTGATGATACTTTTGATGCTATAAGAGGTTTTGGACCAGCATGTGATATAGATGGTGGTTTTCAAGGGGTAATTCATCTATTATGTAAATATGATGATTTTAAACAAATGTTAATAGAAAATGCAAAAGCAGGTGGAGATAATAGTGCCAGAGCTATGTTAGCAAGTTTGATTTATATGGCTTCTCCAAATAGAAATCTAACGAAAATACCAAGCGATTGGTTAAATATAAAAGCAACAATTATATAAAGAGGAAATTTATGATTAAATCACTAATTAGCACAAATAAATTTTATGTTGAGTTATCCTTAGCTTCTATAATTTTTGCAGTTGCATTATTTATGGATAGATTGATGGATGCTATTATCTATATGCTTTATTTTGTAATTGTTTTAGAAATTACTAGGGCAGTAGTTAATTATATTAGAGAAGAAAGGGTCATATTAACAACTTTAGTTGATGCATTTGTAATATTAGCGTTAAGGGAATTAATTGTAAATGTTGTAAAAATAAATGATAAGAATATTGATTCTTGGAATGCCCTTTTTACCTCTCCAAACAATTTTAATATTATGGTTATTTCAGGTGTAATTATCTTTTTGTTGTTTGTTAGATATTTAGTAGTTAAAACTTCACATAGATGTATTTTAGGTAAAAATAAACCTTGTGAATTTGATGATTAAAAAGTATTAGAGAAAGTTCTCTAATACTTTTTTAAATCTCTATTTCAATTCCTATAGGACAATGGTCACTTCCCATAATATCATCTAGTATAAATGCATCTTTTACATGATCTTTTAAATCTTCACTTACATAAAAATAATCGATTCTCCAGCCAACATTGTTCCCTCTAGCATTTGCTCTATACGACCACCATGAGTATTTATCTTTTATATCACCATTAATAAGTCTAAAAGTGTCAATATATCCATGGTCTAGAAATTTTGTAATCCAGTCTCTTTCCATTGGTAAAAAACCTGAAGTTTTTTCATTTGCTTTAGGTCGTGCTATATCTATTTCAGTATGAGCAGTATTTACATCTCCACAAACTATGATAGATTTTCCCTCTTTTTTAAGATTTTCACAATGCTCTAAAAATCTATCATAAAACTCCATTTTATAAACTAGTCTTTCCTCTTTTGATTGACCATTAGGAAAATATACATTAAAAAAAGCAATATCTTTATTACCTAAAGTAAAATGAACTTCATTTATTCTTCCCTCATCAAGAATATCCACACTTGGACAATTACAAGTAAAGGTAGGTTCTAAGTTTGTAAAAAGTGCAGTTCCACTTCTACCTTTTATCGCAGATTCAGAAGCAAAAACAGTTTTATACTCTTTTTCAAAAATAGAGTTTGGAATTTGCTCTTTTGTTGATTTTGTTTCTTGAATACCTAGTAAATCAATATTTGCTTCATCAACCCATTTCAAAGCTTCTTTTTTGTCAACTGCTCTTATTCCATTTACATTCCATGACACAAATTTGTATTTAGTCATTCTTTTCCTTTACATCTTTAATTTTTTCAATATCATCAATTTTTATAAATTTTTCATCTTTTTTAATTTCATTATTTGGTTTTTTATTATCACCTAAAGAATTAAAACTTTGAGAAAATCCTTTATTTTGAATCATAGAGTCACTTTTCCCTCCATGCATATCAATTTGACCCTTTTCATAGCTAAAAGCAAAAGTATTTAATAATAGTATTAATGTTACAGTTTTGAACTTTTTCATTATATTTCCTTTAAATTTGTTTCGTATTATTACAAAAACTTTACATACTAAGTCTAAACATGATATTTTACGAAAAAATTTTAATAAAGATATAAAATGTCTACAGAATTACTTTTAGGAATAATCACTTTTTTTACATCAACTATTGCGGGAATTGTTGGACTTGGCGGGGGAATGATATTAATTGCTGTTCTTCCTAGTTTTTTACCTGTAAATGCAATTGTTCCCGTACATGGTTTAACACAAATGTCAAGTAACCTAAGTCGTGCAGTTTTTGGCTGGAAAGATGTTAAGGTTGAAGTTATACCAAAATTTTTAATTGGTTCAATATTAGGAGTTTCTTTCTTTGCAACAATACTTTATTTTATCTCTTTAACTTATGTACCTTTGTTTATTGGTTTATATATTTTATTCTCTTTATGGAGTGATAAGTTTAATAAAAAAATTGAAAGATTTGAAAGTTATTATTTAGTAGGTTTCTTACAAAGTGGACTTTCATTAATTGTTGGTGCCACAGGACCAATTGCTACTACTCTTTTGGTAAAAGATTATAATGATAAGCATGTAGTTGTATCAACTGCAGCAGCATTAAAAAGTATAACACATACATTAAAAGTTATCACTTTTATATTTTTTGGTTTTGTATTTTTTGATTATTTAGGAATTTTAGTTGCTATGATAATTGGTGCTGTTATTGGAAGTTGGGCTGGAACAAAATTAAGAGATAAAATCGATGGTAAAAAATTTATACTGGTATTAAAGATTTTATTATCTTTAATGGCTATTAAACTTATAGTTAGCTTATTTATATAGAAGAATAAACTTTTTAAAATTAAGTTTATATTATAATTTGCATAAGGATATGATATGCAAACTATAGTAAAATTAATCACATTCACAATAGGTGTAACATTAGTATTTAGTGCTTGTTCTAATAATCAACCTACAGAAATTTCAAAAAATAACTTTGAAGAAAAAGAGATGAAAAAAGAAGCTTTAGATGCTATAAAGGTAGTAGGCGGTGCTTTTCAAAAAACACTTTCTTCAAAAATATCAAATGGTGGATTACCTAATGCAGCAACTTTTTGTTCAACAAATTCTCATGATTTAGCACAAGAAGTTTTTAAAACTTTGCCGCAGGGTATCTCTTTAAAAAGAATAACTAGTAAACCAAGAAATCCCAATAATAAAGCTTCAAAAGAAGAATTACTAGTTTTAAATCAATTAAAGAATAATTTTGAGAAAAATCAAAGTCTTGATATGATTGTTAAACAAAAATCACCAAATCATTATCAAGTATATAAGCCAATAAAAGTTGATGCAATATGTTTAAAATGTCACGGCACAAACACAATTAGAGATGAAAAGGCTTATGATATTATTTTAAAAATGTATCCAACTGATAAAGCAATAGGTTATGCTTTAAATGATTTTAGAGGAGCTTTTTTAGTAGATATAATAAAATAGATAAATTATTTTGACTTTTTGCTTTTTAATTGATATTATGGCGAAAAATTTTAAAGTATATATATGAATAATTTATTTAAATCAAGGGTTGCCTTACTTTATGTAATGTCCATCTCAATGGTATTTTCTTTTTCAGCGTGGATGAGTTTATTAAATAACTTTGTTATAGAAGTTGCTTCATTTAATGGTAGTCAAATTGGAATTTTACAAAGTCTTAGGGAGATC
This sequence comes from Arcobacter arenosus, assembly GCF_005771535.1. NCBI lineage: Bacteria > Pseudomonadati > Campylobacterota > Epsilonproteobacteria > Campylobacterales > Arcobacteraceae > Arcobacter > Arcobacter arenosus. The sequence continues at coordinate 186,566 of NZ_VANU01000001.1, read as the reverse complement.
CCAGGATTTTTAGCATTTACTGTTGTTTTAGCAATAATCTTTATTGCTCAACAAAGGCTTGCTTTTTTATCTATGATATTATTGGGAATGGGTGTATTTTTAACTGGTTTTTTCCCTACAGCTTTAGGTCTTTATATTACAACTGTAATTATGTCAGTTGGCTTTCATTATCTAGAAACTTTAAATCAGTCATTATCTTTACAATGGCTAAGTAAAGAGAAAGCTCCAATAATACTTGGGAAAATTACAGCAGCAAAATCTTTTACCTCATTAGTAGTATTTGTTTTAATATATATTATGATGAAGTTTTATTCTATAGAGTATAAATATGTTTATGCTTTTTTTGGAGCAGTTACCCTTGTAGTAGGTATTATCTCATGGATAATGTTTGAACATTTTAAAGATGATGTTATTCAAGAAAAAAAATTGAAAGTGAAAAAAGAGTATTGGTTGTTTTATCTCTTAACTTTTCTAGCAGGGGCTAGAAGACAAATTTTTGTAGTATTTGCAGGATTTTTATTAGTTGAAAAGTTTGGTGTAGATATTCATAATATGGTAAGTTTATTATTTGTAAATGCTATATTAAATATGTATTTCGCACCTGCAATTGGAAGATTTATTACAAAGTTTGGGGAACGAAAAACTTTACGATTTGAGTATATTGGACTTATTATAGTTTTTATCTCTTATGCTTTTGTAGAAAATATTTATGTGGCATATGCTTTATATGTTGTTGATCATCTTTTATTTTCTATGGCAATTGCTTTAAAAACTTATTTTCAAAAAATAGCTGATCCAAAAGATATAGCAAGTGCTAGTGCAGTTTCATTTACTATAAATCATATAGCAGCAGTTTTTTTACCTGTATTATTAGGGCTTGTTTGGTTATATTCAAATTCACTTGTTTTTATAATAGGGGCTTTAATTGCATTTTTATCTTTTTTATTATCTTTATTAATTCCAGAACATCCAAATCAAGGTTTTGAAACTACATTGAAAAAATAATGAAACAATTTTGACTTTTTTGTTTTTTATATGATACTATCTCTTTATGAGTTCAAAAAATAAAAAAGTCTACGATTTAGAATATATTGAAAAAATATTTAAAGTAATACCTCTAACTTTTATTTTAATACTCTCTATGGTCTCAATTTTTGTCACCTATGTTATTTTAGAATCTAAACAAAATCGTGAAACTGACCTTTTAAAACAAAAAATACAATTACAAAACCAATTTGAAAAAAAGGAAATTTTATTAGATTTTTCTAAAAATGTTGAAAATAGAGTTACGGAAGAATTAAATAAAATCAGTAAAACACTACAGGAACATACCCACAAAATAATTGGAAATCTTAATAGTAAAGATGAATTAAAATTTGATGCAACAGTTCATTTTTTAGAAGAATATGAAAAAAACAATGGTTTAGAGATAGTTTTATTTGAAAATAATCCTTTTAATATAGTGTATGGTCACGATAAAGTTGTATTCTTATCAAAACTAATTTTTGGTGAGTATAACGAGGTTTACAAAGAGATAGTTTTAAAATATATAAGTTCTCAAGGAAGATATAACCTGCAAGAGTGGAAAAATGACCTAACTGGTGCTTTACGTTTAAGTTTTTTTGATACTTTCAAAATAGATAATAAAAAATACTATGTGGGTACTTTTTCAAAACTTGAAAATATAAGATATATTACAAAAAATCTAATTATTGATGAGATTGATTCTATAAAGAAATCAGATGAATACACTATATGGTTTTATGATTTGATTACAAGACTAACTTATAATTATCAAAATAAAAAACTTTTTGACAATATTAATGTCCTTTTATCAAAAAAAGATTACAGTAAAAAATCTGAGATTTTAAAATATTTTGATAATAACGAACAAATGAATGAAAGTTTTAGTAACTATATTTTATATAACAATAGATTTAAATATTTTATTGCCATTGACTATGATAAAGATGTAGATATTGATGAGTTAGAAATTACAAATAAATATAAATCTTTATATGGCGAAATTACAACGTATATCGTTTTTATAGGTTTATTGTTAATAATATCATCTTTACTATTTTCAAATTTTACAAAAAAAATTCTTGATAGATATAATAATATGCTAAGCGAGAAAACTAAGCTTTTAACCCACTGGAAAAATAGATTTGAATTGGCAATTATTGCTTCAAATGACGGTTTATGGGATATTGACTTTACTACAAATGAGATATATTTTTCTGATAAGTGGTTGGAAATATCAGGATATAAAAAGGGTGAAATTAAGAAGTTTTCTGATTGGTTTTCTTTAATTCATAATAAAGACAAAGATGCTGTTAAATATCTTTTTGATGAAATATTTGAAGAGAAAAGAGATAATTTTATTTGCGAATATAGATTAAGAGTAAAAAGTGGAAACTTTAAATGGGTACTTGCAAGGGGAAAACTTTTTATAGATAAAGATACTGGACATAAAAGAATGCTTATGATGTCTATGGATATTGATAAAAATAAAAGATTAAAAAAAGAGCTTTTAGATGTTGAACTTCTTGTAGAAGATGGAAAAATAGTTATCTTTAAACTTTTCAATGATAAAAACTTAAGTGTAAAATATATCTCAAACTCAATAAAAAATTATGGTTTTACTAAAAAAAGTTTTGAAACAAATGAGATGAATTTCTTAGACCTTTTTTATGAAAAAGATATTGATACTATAAGAGTTGCAATTAATGCAGCTATTAATAAAAATCTTTCAGATTTTGCTTTTGAATGCAGAGTTTTAAATGCAGCAAATCAAATTCGATGGGTTTCTTGTAGAGTTATTTTATTAAAAGACCATAGTGGAAATATAGTTAATTTTTATGGTTATATGAGTGATATTACGAAGATTAAATTAAGTGAAGAGGAATTAAAAAATAAAATCAGTGAAGAGCTTGATAAAAATAGAGAAAAAGATAGAATCTTAATTCAACAAAGCAAACTTGCTGCAATGGGTGAGATGTTGGGAAATATAGCACACCAATGGAGACAGCCATTAAACAATATCTCTTTGTTTTTATCTTTTATAAAAGATGGTTATAAAAATGAGAAAATAACCTTTGATATGTTAGAAAAGTATTTTGATAAATCTTTTAAACAAATTGAATATATGTCACAAACAATTGATGACTTTAGAAATTTTTATAAACCCTCAAAACAAAAAAATAGATTTGATATTAAACATGCAATTGATTCCACAATTGAAATAATTAAAGCCCAACTAAAAGATGAAAATATAAATCTTCAACTAGATATTTCAGAAAATATTTTATATGGTTTTGAAAATGAATTAAAACAATCACTTTTAAATATATTTAATAATGCCCTTGATGCAATTAAGTCAAAGTCAAAGGAAAAAGATTTTGAAAAATATATAAAAGTTGATTCAAGTGAGGAAAATGGTTTTATAAAAATTAGGATTGAAAATAATGGTGGAAAAATAAATGAAGAGATAATTTCAAAAATATTTGAACCATATTTTACAACAAAATTTGAAAGCCAAGGTACAGGGATTGGTTTATATATGACAAAATCAATAATAGAAACAAATATGAATGGAAAAATTGAAGTTGGAAATATTGAAGAGGGAGTAGTTTTTACAATTAAACTACCAATATTAAAAGGAAATGAAAATGAGTAGTTCAATCACTAGAGTTTTACTTGTAGAAGATGAAGATGATGCAAGAGAGATTTTGCAGTTTTATTTAGATACAGTTTTTGATGAGGTTGAAGTTGCTTCAAATGGCTTAGAGGGATTAAATATATTTAGTGAAAATTTAAAAAAGGGAAAACTTTTTGATGTAATTGTTACTGATATTAGAATGCCACAACTTGATGGACTTTCAATGCTTGAAAAAATCACACAACAAAATGAGAATCAAAAGTTTATAATTGTCTCTGCTTATAAAGATGAAGAGTATTTGTTTAGGTCAATAAATCTAAATGTGATAAGCTATTTTGTGAAACCACTTGTTGTAGAAAATATAATGGAAATTCTAAAAAAAGTAAAAAAATCTATACTTGAAAAAAATGAAAAGATAGAAAAAGTAGATAATGATTTATTAAAAATAAACGAAACATATTTTTATAGTAAAGATAAAAAACTTTTATATGATAAAGATGAATTAGTTAATCTTTCAAAAAAAGAGACACTTTTATTAGATGCAATGATTTGTAAAAAAGGTGAAATTATTACAAATGAGTATTTAAAAAAGTCAGTTTGGAATGATTCTAAAACTTCAGATGCTACACTTAGAACCGTTATAAAAAGAGTTAAAGATAAGATATCAAAGGATGATTTTATAGTTTCAAAAAAAGGAATGGGATATATAATAGAATAAAAATGCCCTTTTTATGGTTATTGTAAAATAAATTTAAATATTTTGAAACAATTTTGAAACAATTATGTAGTTTTTGTGTTATACTTTCATTGTAATAAAAAAAGGAGATTACATGAGAATGAATTTACTAAAAAAACTAGCGATTGGTTCTATGCTAACTGCAGCACTTCTTACATCTGCAAATGCAAAAAAAGAGGAAAAATATGTAATTGCAACTGCAAGTACAGGTGGAACTTTTTATCCTGTTGGAGTTGGAATTGCAACAATAGCTTCACTTAAATTAGCAAAGACAAATAACATCACATTTTCTGCAATTACAAGTGCAGGTTCAGGTGAAAATGTTAGTATGATGGAAAATGGTGAAGTAAACTTTAGTATTTTACAAGGTCTATTTGGTTCAATGGCATGGCAGGGAAAAGCTAAATATGATGGGAAACCAAAAAAAGATTTAAGATCTGTAACAATGCTTTGGCAAAATGTTGAGCAATTCACAATTAAATCAGATTTTGCAAAAACTGGAAATATCAAAGATTTAAAAAATCTTTATGGTGAAAGATTCTCAATTGGTGGAAGAAACTCTGGGTCTAGGGTATCTGCTGAAACAATTATGGATTCACTTGGAATTGATTATAATAAAATGGATGTACAATACTTAGGTTACTCTCCAAGTTCAACTGCACTTCAAGATGGAAAAGTACAAGGTATGAATACACCATCAGGACCTCCAACATCTGCTGTTACTAATGCTTTTGCATCAATTGGAAATGATAATATAAAAGTTCTTGATTTTGATGCTGATGATTTAGCAAAAATTAATGCAAACTATCCTGTATGGACTCCATTTACTATTAAAGCGGGAACTTATCCAGGACAAGATAAAGATATTAATACAATTGCACAACCAAACTTATTAGTTGTTACAAAAGATACACCAGAAGAGACTGTATATTTACTTACTAAAACAATTTATGAAAACTTACCGTTTTTAAATACAGTTCATAAAGCAACTAAAGCTATGTCTTTACAAAAAGCGATTGATGGTTTACCAATGCCATTACACCCAGGTGCTGCTAAATACTACAAAGAGCAAGGTATTAATATTCCTGATGCTTTAATTATCAAATAAAAAACATAAAGAGGATTTTCCTCTTTATGAAAGTTACTATTAAATAGTGCCTTTGATAAATAGGAATTTTGGAAGGATTAATAAATGATCAAAATTAAATATTTTAAAGAAATCACTTTTGTATATGCAATTTTTATATCACTATTTCATTTTTATATAAATGTTTTTGGAGGTATTAGTGATTTATGGTTTAACTCTGCACACTTTGCACTTCTCGCTTCTCTTGGGTTTCTAACATATGAAGCTATAAGAAACGACAATGAACATAAAGAAGAAGTTTCATTGGCTAATATTATTTTTGCAGTTTTATCATTGGTAACATTTTTTTATATGGCATTTTTTGAAGAGTCATTATATGCTGAGGCAAATGGTGAAATGAGAGTAAGTGATATTATAGTTGCTTCTATGACAATTGGTCTTGCAATTGAAATGGTTAGGAAATCAACGGGATATATTATTCCAGCAATTATCACTTTTTGTATAGCATATTTACTATTTTTAGGACAATATTTTGAGGGTGTTTTTGCCTTTGGAGGGATGACTCCTGAAAGATTTTTATATAGAATGTTCTATACAAGTGAGGGGATGTTTGGCTCTATTGCAACTATTTCATCAACATATGTTTTTATGTTTATTTTATTTGCTGCATTTTTACTTAAATCTGGTGCAGGGGACTTTATTGTTGATTTAGCAAAAGGAGTTACTTCAAAATATACAGGTGGAACAGGTCATGTTGCAGTATTCTCATCAGCACTTATGGGAACTATTTCAGGGTCTGCTGTTGCAAATACAGTTTCAACTGGGTCAATTACAATTCCTATGATGAAAAAATCAGGTTTTAAACCAACCTTTGCCGCAGCAGTTGAAACAGCAGCAAGTACAGGTGGACAAATTATGCCTCCAATTATGGGAGCAGGGGCTTTTATTATGGCTCAAATGACCCATATTCCTTTTGTAACAATTATTTCAGTTTCAGTTTTACCTGCAATTTTATATTTTGCTTCTATCTCTTTTTATATCCATATTCATGCAAAAGAGCATAATATTAAAGGTGAAGCAGAAAATGTAGATATAAAAGCTATTTTAAGAGAAGGAGCACATTTTTTAATTCCACTTGTAACTTTGGTTGGACTTTTGATTTATGGATTTTCACCAACATATTCTGCTGGAATCTCAATAGTTGCAATTATTGTAGCTTCATATTTAACAAAAACAAAAAGAATGGGTTTAAAACAAATCTTAGAGGCTTTAGCTTTAGGTGCACAAAATATGGTTGTAACAGGTGTTTTACTTGTAGCAGTTGGTATTATAGTTGGAGTTATTAATATTACTGGAGTTGGAATCACTTTTTCACAATTAATTATTGAATGGTCAAATAATTCATTGCTTGTAGCTTTAATTTTAGTAGCCTTAGCTTCTTTAATTTTGGGGATGGGATTACCTGTAACTGCATCATATGTGGTTTTATCAGTTTTATGTGCACCAGCACTTGTAGGTCTTATGTTAAGTCCAGAGATGGCTGCACTTGTAAATGCAGGTATTGAAATGCCTGAAGTTGCTATGTATCTACTTGCAGCTCACTTGATAATCTTTTGGTTATCACAAGATTCAAACCTTACTCCGCCAGTTTGTCTTGCGGCCTTTGCAGCAGCAGCTATTGCAAAAACACCACCAATGAAAACAGGTTTTATGTCTTGGAAAGTTGGAAAAGGTATGTATATAGTTCCACTATTATTTGCTTTTACACCACTTGTAACTGGAACTTTATTTGAAAAACTTGAAGTTTTTGTTTTTGGTTTATTTGGAATCTTAGCCTTTGCAATTGCCATGGAAGGTTTTTGGGACAAAAAAACAAATATTGTTGAAAGGGTTATTTTTGCTTTTGCGTCATTAATGTTATTAAGTCCTGATACTATGATTGGTTATGAAACAGTTTTTGAAATTGTTCAAAATAATCATATAATTGGAATAATTTTATTTATTTTAGCAATGCTTTATCATAAAATTACCTATAAAGTTCAGAAAAAGGAATTACATGCAACAGCTACTTGATACACTAAAACAATGTGGATACGACCCATATTTTGTACAAACTAGACAAGAAGCTTTAGAATTATCAAAAACTTTTATAAAAGATGGTATGAGTGTAGGTTTGGGTGGTTCTACAACAGTTAGTGAGATAGGTTTACTTGATGAGATTGTAAATAATAAAAATATTACACTTTTTAATCAATATGAAAATGGTATTTCAATGGAAGAGAATACCAAAAGAAGAAGGGAAGGGATGTTAACTGATCTTTATGTTACAGGAACAAATGCCCTAACAAAAGATGGAAAACTTGTAAATGCAGATGGAAGTGGAAATAGAGTAGCTGCATTAATCTTTGGTCCTAAAAAAGTTTTAGTTGTAATTGGTATTAACAAAATAGTTGAAAATCTTGATGAGGGTTTTAAAAGACTTATGGAGGTTGCGGCAGTTAAAAATGTTGATAGAATGAATTCAAAATCAATTGAGATGGGAAAAGAACCAAGACACAATCTTGATAATATTGCAAATAAATTTACTTATATAAAAGCAGATGTACAGAATCGAATTTCAATAATTATTGTAAATGAAGAGTTAGGATATTAGTAGGGTACTTATTATAAGTGCCCTGTTTTTACAAAGATTATAGTCTCCTCTTTCACATATGGAAAGTGTTTACTTAAATGTGGATTTCTAAGCCATGTTCCAATTTTATATTCCCCATGTTCATCCATAAATGTCCCTTTTAAAACAAATATCTCTTCGCCACCCCAGTGTGTATGGGGAACAAAAACTTCATCTCTTGGCCATTTTACTAAAGCAGTTTGATCTGATAGTGGCATAACTTCTAGATTTCCTTGCCCTTGAGACCAATATGTATTAGAAGTATCAACTATAGAAGTCTCAACGGTGTTTTGTTTGTAGTTTGTTTTTTTGAAGATTTCACATCCTGTAGTTGAGGTAATTTTTGATTCATCCTCTCTAGGAAGTTTTAGATAAGTTCCTTTTTTAAAACTACCAAATTCATTTGAATAAATTCCATCTAAAACAAAAATCTCAACACTATTGACTTTATTGCTATTATGAAATGTTGAATCTTTTTCAATTTTTATTAATGATGTTTCTTTATCATCATCTAAAGAAAAAATCTTTTTTGAACAATTTAAAATATCATCATCTTGCCATCTCAAATTAGCTTCATCTAAAAAAATTGCTTTATCGTATTCTATATTTATCATTTTCTAGCCTTTTAAAATTTCATATTGATCAAATAATTACTAATCTTTGGAACATAATCTTTTCTACAAACTAAACAAGTTGGGATATATGCTGTTTTTTTATCTAATTTTGTAATTTTAACATCATTAATAAAGCCAAGTTTTTCTACTAGGTTTGTGGGAAGTAGGGTTTTACCCATTCCTGATTTTACACAAGCAAGGATTGTTTCTAAACTACCAAAAGAGAGACTTTTTTCTATGTTTTCACCTTTTTTTTGATAATAGTTTTTTAAAAATTCATCATAGGCACAACCTTCTTTGAATGATAAAATTACATTAGGAGTATTTTCCTCTTTTGGTTCTAATATTGCTATCTCTTCTTCATACTTTTTTAAGACAATCAATTCATCATCTTTAGGTTCTCCACTAACAAAGGCGATATCTACTTTATAATTTAGAATCAATTGAATCATATCTCTTGTTGTCCCTGTTAATAATTCCATCTGCATCTTTGGAAAATCTTCATGGAGTTTCATTAAAAAAGAAGATATTCTAACTGCCGCATTACAATCTGTTGAGCCAACTATTAACTTTTTTTGGTGTTGTTGATTTTGTATATCAGATATGGCTACTTCAACTTTTTTTACTATTTCAACTGCATGTTTATAAAGTCGTTCCCCTTCATTTGTCAAAATCACACCCTTTGGAACTCTATGAAAAAGAGTGCAATCTAAAGATTTTTCTAATTGTTTTATTCTAGATGTTACATTTGATTGAGCAAAACCAAGCTCATTTGCCCCTAGGGAGATACTTTTGTTGTTTGCTACACTTATAAATATTTTTAGTAAATTTGAATCCATATCACTAATCCTTATATCACATATCACGATTTAGTATTTGACACTATATCACATTTAGTGATAGTATACACAAAAAATATTTAACAACAATTCGCTGTTGAAATCTTTTAAGGAGTATTTATGCCAATAATTAATGTAAAAATGACCCATGAAGATGGTGGAGCAACAAAAGAACAAAAAGAACTTTTAGCAAAAAAATTAACGGATGCCTTTGTAGAGGTTTTTAATAGAGGTGAAAAAACTTGTGTTGTAACAATTGAAGAGATTTCTACAGATAATTATGCAATTGGTGGAAAAACTATTACTAATATTAGAAAAGGTGATTAATGAATCTAAATCTATTAGATAGAAACAATAATTTATCTATATTAATAGCTGGGATTATTTCAGTAATTATAGGACTTGGTGTTGCAAGGTTTGCTTTTACTTCCCTTTTGCCACCTATGCTTGAAGGTTTTTTAACTGTAACTTTTGCTGGTCTTTTAGCTGCTGTTAATTTTGCAGGATATTTAAGTGGCTCAATTTTTTCTATGTTTATAAAAGATATAAATCAAAAAGTATTACTTTTTAGAATGGGTATAGTTTTATGTATATTGACTACCTTTATTTTAGGTGTAACTGAAAATGAAACAATTTGGTTTATAAGTAGAATTATTGCAGGTTTTGGTGCTGCTATGGCTTTTGTGGTTGGCTCTGCTATTGTAATGACAAAACTAAATTTTGAAAATAAAACAAAAGCAATGGGGATACATTTTAGTGGAATTGGTTTTTCAATTTTAACAACTGATTTAGTTAGTCGTGCAGTTTTAAGTAGTGGTAATGATTGGAAAAGTTCTTGGTTAGTTTTAAGTGCTTTTGCTATTTTAGCATCAATATACGCTATGTATATTTTATGCTTTGATAAAAAAGTAAAAACACAAGTTGTAAAACACAAATTTGATTTTTCTTTATTTACTCCCTTTGTAATTTTAATTATCATCGCTTACTTTACAGAAGGGGTAGGGTTTGTAGTACAAGCAACATTTTTACCTGATATAATTAATACCCTTGAAGGTCTTGAGGGATATGGAAATTTAACATGGACTTTAGTTGGGCTTGCTGGAATCCCTTCATGTATTATTTGGATGAATCTTGCATCAAGAAAGGGAAGTGTAAATATTATAATTATTGCCTTATTTGTTCAAATGATAGGAATATTAATTCCAACTTTTACAACAAATATTTATATGAATCTACTTAGTGGGGTTTTATATGGTGGTACATTTGTTGGACTTGTTGGCTTGTTTATGAATTTAAGTGGTAAATTAGCTGGAAGTAATCCTGTTATTTTAATGGGAGCAGTTACAACTTCTTATGGTTTAGGACAAGTTATAGCACCATTGTATTCAGTTTATTTTATTGAAAAATATGGAAGTTATGATTACTCTTTATATTTGACAGCATTTATAGTATTTTTAGGAATTATTCTTTTATTTTTTGCTAAGACAATAATGACAGATGAACAAAAGAGATTATAGTTTAGGCTAAAATCTCTTTTATTGTTTCAACAGCAAGATTATTATCAAAAGGTTTATGTAGAATCCCTTTTGATTTTTCTTTTATACTTTCATTTATTTGTTCACTATCTTTTGTTGCAATAAGATAATTAACCTCTAAATTTAAAATCTTTTCAATATTTGATTCCTCTAATGATTCATTATCAATAACAATCAAATCAAACTCTTCTTCTCTTAACTTTTTGAACATATCAGAGATATTATTAATTTGTTGAGTTTGGAAGTTTTTATTAAATTCAATTATTAGACTCATATAACTAATTGGATCACTATTTAACACTAAAATTTTAGATTTATCTTTTGTTTGATTATCCTCTTTTTCATCTTCCATATCAAATAAAAATTCATGGTCTAAATCTTCAAGTTCACTTGAATTTTCCACTTTTTTTACTTTTTGCTCACTAGATATCATATCTAGGTTTTTTGGTATCTCTATTGTTATTGTTGTTCCAATATTAACTTTACTTTCAATATTTATTGAACCATTAAATAAAGAAATTAGGTCTTTACAAATCGCTAAACCTAATCCCGTCCCTCCATATTTTCTAGTTGTGCTTCCATCTGCTTGCTTAAATCTATCAAATATATGTTCTAGTTTATCTTCAGAAATCCCAATTCCATCATCACTTACAACGATTTGTATAGTTTCTTCTTTCTCTTGAACAATTAATCTAATTTCACCTTCATGTACAAATTTAATAGAGTTCCCAATTAAGTTTTTAAGTACTTGATTTAATCTTGATTCATCTGTATATATCTCTTTTAATGATTCATCGATTTTAGTTGTAAGTCTGATACCTTTTTCTTTTGCTTGAGGATAGAACATATCATTTATCTTTTGAATAAAAGATTCCATATCTATTAACTCATAATTTAGTTTCATTTTTCCAGCTTCTAATTTTGAAAGATCTAAAATGTCATTGATTAAAAAAAGTAAATCATTACCACAGTTGTTTATGATTTTTAAGTTTTTTATATCTTTTTCATCAAATTTATCAGACTTATTTTTCATCATTATTGAACTAATCAGATTAATAGAATTAAGGGGAGTTTTCAATTCATGACTCATATTTGCCAAGAAATCATCTTTTGTTTTATTGGCTTCTTCTAGAGCTTTTTTCTGTTGATTTTGAATCATCGTTAACTGTTTTAAGTTGATAATATCTTCACTGATTTTACTTGACATTTTATTAAAAGATTTTGCTAAAATTGTTAATTCTCTCATATTTTTCAAATCTAATTTAATAGCAACTTTTTCATCATCATGTGATTCAAAACTTTTAATACCATCAATTAACTCTTTTAAAGGCATTGTAAGATACTTATGGGTTGCATAAACTGTCAATCCCCAAAATAGCAACATACTTAAAAGGATATTGAAAATAATCAAGAAAATAGTCTCTTTTGTATAATCAAAGACCATTTGTTTTGTAGTATAAAAAGTTAAAGTTCCCATCTTTTCATCAGTATTATCAATATAATTATATAGCTGATGTTCGAAACTAATTAATGGTGATATAGAATATACAAAGTTTTCATTTTTCCCTTTTTCTTTGTATTTCTCTTTTAATTTTTCATCAACTAGTCCTCGTAAAATAATAACTTCATTTTTTGAAACTAAAGAGATACCTTTTATATCATTTTGCTCTAGCATCATTTCATTTAAAATATTTTTTAAATTATCTTTGTCCTTAAACCAAACCCCATAGGTTAATCTTTTATTAAAATGTTTAAAAACTTGATTAAAATCTTTTCCCATTCTATTAACTGAAGTATTAAGTTCTGAGTATATTTGATATGAGGTTAATAATGAAGCAAAAATTATATATGAGATTAATATTTTTTTAAATATCAAATAGCCAATAGTATTATTAAAATTTCTAAAAATATGTTTATCCAAAATATACTCCTTAACCCTTTTGAAATAATTATAACTTTTAAAGGTATCATAATAGTATTAGAATAGAAATAATTTTATAAAATAATGAAAATTTAAAAAAATTGTAAAAAATAAGTTTTTATATAAGAGTCAAGTAAGAGGTGTTTCCTCTTACTTAAATTTAGTTTGCAGTTGGGTCTATAAAAGTTCTTCCTGCTAAATCTTTATCAATTGTAAATAATCCATATCCATTGTCTCCAACAAGTTTTATATGGTCAATTATTTCACTTAAAGTTGCTTCTTCTTCTACTTGTTCTGTAACATACCATTGTAATAAATTATATGTTGCATGGTCTTTCTCTTTCATTGCTAAATCAGAAAGGTTATTTAAATTTTTAGACATACCTTGTTCATGTAAAAGTGCTTTTATAAATACATCTAAAAGTGATTTATATTCTACTTTTGAACTTTTAATCTCTGGAAGTTCAATATCTGAATCTTGGTCTTCTAAATATTTAAAAAATTTCATTCCATGGGAAACTTCTTCTTGATATTGAACTAAAAACCAAGATGCTGCACCATTAAACCCTTCTTTTGAACAATATGCACTCATACCTAAGTATAGATAGGCAGAATGAAACTCTTTATTAAGTTGTTTTACTAATGCTTTTTCTAAATTTTTATTTATCATAAATTTCTCCTTTTTCACTATTTTAACTTTTTCAATTGAAATAATTCTATTTAATCTATAGTACCTTTGAGACTTAAAATAATCCTAAATGAGATTTGGATAGAATCACGCAAAAATAAGAAAGATTATAAGGATATATTTTATGGCAATTTATACATGTGGACACACAACTCCTGATTCAGATTCTATTTGTTCAGCAATCTCTTTAGGATACCTTTTAAATAAAATAGGACGTGAAGCAATTCCAGCTAGACAAGGGGTAGTTTCTCCTGAAACTCAATTTATTTTAGATAGATTTGGTTTTGAAGCTCCTATTCTTAAAACAGAATTTGCTGGTGAAGAGATTTTTATTACTGACTATTCTGATAGAGGACAAGCTCCAAAAGATATTGATGAAGCAACTATTGTTGGTATTGTTGACCACCATAAACTAGGAGATATTACAACTTCTACTCCTTTAGAGTGTTGGATTAGACCAGTTGGTTGTACAAATACAATTGTAAAAGAGATGTATGATTTTCATCAAGTTGAAATCCCTGCAAATATCGCTGGGATTATGATGTGTGCAATTCTTTCTGATACTGTTATTTTCAAATCACCAACTTGTACAGATGCAGATATCAAAGCTGTTAGAGAGTTAGCTGCTATTGCTGGTGTTGAAGATTTTGGTTCAGTTGGAATGGAGATGTTCAAAGTAAAATCAGCAGTTGAGGGAACTCCTGTTAGAGATTTAATTTTAAGAGATTATAAACCTTTTGATATGCATGGAAAAGATGTTGGTATTGGACAATTAGAAGTAATTGATTTAGCTATTTTTGATTCAATTAAAGATGAGTTACAAGCTGATTTAGACAAATTAAGAGAAGAAAACAATCTTCACACTGCTTGTTTATTATTAACTGATATCATGAAAGAGGGGTCTGAAGTTTTAGTATCTTCTGAAGATTCTTCAATTTTCGAAAAAGCATTTGATGTAAAATTAGAAAATGGAAAAGTTTGGTTAGATGGTTGTCTATCTAGAAAAAAACAAGTTATTCCTTTCTTACAACCTGCATTTGCATAATTTTTAAACTAAAAATCATATTCAAAAGAGTAGCTTTTTAGCTACTCTTATTTTATTTTTTAAGGTCTTTTAATGACTGAACTTTTTACTGAAATCTCTACAACATGGATTATTGTTTTTATTATTACTGGATTTTTAGCTGGTTATATTGACTCTATTGCTGGTGGTGGAGGGATGATTCAAGTTCCCATGTTACTTTTTAGTGGGATGTCTCCTGTTCATGTTTTAGCTACAAATAAAGTTGCTGGAGTTTTAGGTGTTTTAATGGCTACAATTAAATATGCACTAAACAAAAAAATATCCTTTAAAGTTGTATCTATTGCTATAATTCCTTGTTTAGTAGCATCTTATCTTGGAAGTTTGTTGGTTATGTTTTTATCTGATGAAGTTATAAAATGGGCAATATTAATAGCAATTCCAATAGCTATGGTTTTTCTTTTTAAAAAAAGTAAAGAGATAAAAAATGATGAAAATAAACTAACAAAGAAAAATATTATATTAGCAACTGCACCTATAGGATTTTATGATGGATTATTAGGACCCGGAACAGGTACATATTTAACTATTTCTATGAAAAAGTTTTTAAATTTAGATTTTTTGATTTCAACTGCTTCAACAAAACCACTTAATTTTGCAACAAACTTTGGGTCAGTTATTGCCTTTTTGATGGCTGGAAAGATTTTATGGCTTGCCGCTATTCCAATGGCATTGGCTAATATTGCTGGGTCTTATGTTGGAAGTCATTATGCAATAAAAGGTGGAGAAGAGTTTATTAAAAAAGTTTTAATCTTTGTACTTGTAATGATGCTAGTTGGAAATATTATAAAAATAGTTGTTAGTTAATGAAAACAAAAATCTTCAAAAATCAAAAGCTGGATTTTTTAGAACTAAGATATATAAAAGATATAACTCAATGTCAAAAAATGCATTTACATGAAGAGCTTACAATTACAGCTATAAAAGAGGGGTCTTTAAATATAAGTTTTAATGACTCTTTTAATATATTAAATCCCAATGAAATAGCAATAATCAACTCAAATACAATCCATAATGCGACACTAAATAGTGAAATAGTAAAAGATGGATATGTTTTATATATAGATAAAACCTACTTACAAAGCTTGAATTTGGGTATATCTTTAGATTATACTTTTTTACAAGATGATAAAAACAGTTTTATAAATTTATGCGAAGTATTATTGGCTGAAGATATCTCTTTATTGGAAAAAGAAGAGATATTTGTAGAGTTTTGTTTAAGCACTTTTTCTTTTAAAAAAGATATAAAAGAAGTAGAGAAAAACTCTTTATCTTTGAAAATAAAAAACTATCTTGATAAAAACTTTTTGGAAGATATTGTTTTAGAAGATATCTCAAAAGAGTTTGATATAACTGTTGTTCATCTAATAAGAGTCTTTAAAAAGGAGTTTGGTTTAGCCATTCACTCATACATAATCAATAAAAAAGTTCACAAAGCAAAAGAACTTTTAAACTCAAACTTACCCATTATAGAAGTGGCTTTACAAAGTGGTTTTTTTGATCAAAGCCATTTAAATAGAAGTTTTAAAAGAGTATTTCAAATAACACCAAAACAATTCCAAAAAAATATACTTTCATAAATGTTAATTTTGTACAAGATTTAAATTCTTTTATTTTATATACTTAGGCAAATAAAAGGAGAACACATGAATAGTATAAAAAAATATAATCATATTCAAACAAATAATCTACTCTTTAACCTCTTACTCACTAAATAATCTTTAAATCAAACCTTATTAATTTTTGTCGCAAATATTTGCAAAATATATAAATTCATGGAGAATAAAATGACATATAAAAAATATAGACAATATCCTATTGTCAAAGATTTCGTACGTACTTGGCCAAATAATCAAATCACAAAAGCACCTATTTATGGAAGTGTTGATTTAAGAGATGGAAACCAAGCTTTGGTAAATCCTTTAAATATTGAGCAAAAGTTAGAGTATTTTAATACTTTAGTAAAAATGGGATTTAAACAAATAGAAGTAAGTTATCCAAGTGCTAGTGATACTGATTTTAATTTTACTAGAAAATTAATTGAAGAAAATCTAATACCTGATGATGTTGCTATTCAAGTATTGATTCCAGCAAAAAAAGAGTGGATAAAAAGAAGTGTTGAAGCTATGAGGGGAGTAAAAAATGGAATTTTTCATTTATACAATCCCACAAATGAGTTCCAAAGAAGAGTAGTTTTTCAAAAAAGTGATGAAGAGATAATAGACATGGCAGTTGAGTCTATGAAATACTTAAGGGAACTTACAAAAGATTTTGAGGGAAATGTTACATATGATTATTCCCCAGAGAGTTTTTCTCAAACCAATTTAGCGTTTGCAGTAAAAATATGTAATAAAGTAATTGATGTAGTAAAACCAACAGTACAAAACAAGATGATAATAAACTTACCAAATACTCTAGAAGCCTGCACTGCAAATATTTATGCTGATAGAATAGAGTGGATGTGCAATAATTTGAATAATAGAGATGCCCTTATAATAAGCGTCCATCCTCACAATGATAGAGGAACTTCAGTATCTTCAGCAGAACTTGCAGTTTTAGCAGGAGCAAATAGAATAGAGGGAACATTGTTTGGAAATGGGGAGAGAGCAGGGAACTTGGATTTAGTAAATTTTGCATTTAATTTACACTCACAAGGTATTGATTCTAAGCTTGATTTATCAATCATAGATGAAGTAAAAAAGATGTATGAAAATTTAACAAAGTTAAATATAAATCCAAGACATCCTTATGTGGGAGATATGATTTTCACAGCTTTTAGTGGTGGACATCAAGATGCTATCAAAAAAGGAATAGACTTTTATAGAAAAGAAAATTGCCAAGAATGGAATGTCCCATATTTACCAATCGATCCAAAAGATATAAAAAGAGGATATGAAGATGTTATTAGAGTAAATTCCCAATCAGGAAAAGGTGGAGTTGCTTTTATAATAAGTGAATTTTTTGGAGATGATTTGGATAAACAACAAGCCAAAGAGTTTGGACTTTTAGTGAAGAAAGAGAGTGATAAAGTTCAACGGGAATTAAGTAAAGAGGAGATTATTGGACTTTATAAAGGGTATAAAGAGAAATAGGTTTTCTCTTATTTTTTTTCATTATCTAACGTTTAAAATGAGCCGATGAATTGCCCGCAGGGTAATTTATTGGCTCCACTGATTTGTTAGGTATTCTTTTAATATTCCACTGGTCCAAAATGTACTCCGTACTCAACAGTATGTAAAACTAATCTATTTATACATTTAACACTTATTTTTGATTCCTTAAGAGGCTTTCCAAATAATGCAAGGTTTTGAATTATTTTACTTTTTTCATACTCATGTAATTGAGGAATTAACCTATGTGACAGACCATACGTTGTTTCAAATGGCATCCCTCCTGAACGAAGTAAACTAAAATATGATGGATAAGCAATTCCATCATATCCATTCTCCTTTGCCAACCTACTAAGGTCTCTTGATATTTCATAAGAGTGTTTACCGGCTAAAAAAAGCATATGCACAGCCATATCCAAACTTTCAAATTCAGTACAATCTTCTTTGAGTATTGCAGTAAGATCAAGAAGTTTTAATGTTCTGGTTGGTTGAAAAGTAGCTACGAAAATTTCGTCCTCTGCACTCACTCGACATTCGTGAATACAAACTTGTAAATCCTGAGAACCATAAAGAATTGAAAAGTCAGTAGAATCTAAACGACCATTGCCTGAATATTCTAGTGGAGGGCTATCATATTCAGATTCAACATGAGGCTTTTCGGGGTTAATTCGTATACGGTAAAAAAGGTCATCTTTTGAAAAATCAATTGTAGGGTATTCATTCAATACTCTTTTTAAGACATTTTTTCGATTTGTTTCACTAGTCAATTCTTTGAGTGGTTCGACTTCACCAACCATCCATAGTCTTGGACCGTAATGAAAAAAACCTATTTTTAATACTTTTTCAAAAAGATGAATATCGTTCTGAATCCAAGTTGATGAAGCTATACTTGTTTTTTGATGCTGATTAAATTGAACAATTGGAGCCGCACCATAATCACATCTATGAAGCGTTCCCCAAACAAAGAAACGATGGGCTAATTGAATTAAACGTGCTTCATCAAGCTTCCGTCCTAGCTTACTTCCACAGTTTTCACAAAGGTTGTCATTTTCTACACCCATTTGAAAAGCACTTAACTTTAGACCTTCATCATAAAAACATTCAGAGCATAAAACCACGTATCACCTTTCAATTATTTGTATATACCTAACTATTTACTGTATATACATTATATAAATAAAGTACTTAAATCCGCTTATTTATTATATTTTCTAAAGAGCTTATTTAAGGTAGTTTATAAAAAAATATTAAAAAATATGATGATTTTATCTATATGATATTTTATTCTGACTTGCTAATAATGCTCCACAAAGCTGGTATAAAACTCTAGCACCAACATTTGCATCCCATCCATTAGGATTATCACCAACTTCACATAAATCAAATCCAATGATATTTCTACCACTTTTTACAACCATAAAAATTAAGTATTCTAATTCAGAATATCTCAACCCACCAGGAACAGGAGTTCCAGTACTTGGGCAGTTTAATGGTTCTAAACCATCAATATCAATAGAAAGGTATACATTATGTGGCAGTTGTTCAATATAAGGTGAAAATACCTCTTCAAGCGATTTTCCACTAGCTAATTGTGCTTGCATATCGCTGTCATATAAACAAGCCCCTTTTTCTTTGTATTCAATCATTCTAGAAGCTTCTTCTAAACTATAATCTCTAATTCCAAATTGAACTAATTTTGAAACCTTATCACACTCTTTCATAGTATTATAAAAAATAGAAGCATGGGAATAAGTAAACCCTTCATATGCTTCTCTTAAATCATGGTGAGCATCAACGTGCAATATTCCAAAAGATTCTTTTTGTGTATCATTTAAAGCTTTAATAAGACCAAGGGGACATGAGTGGTCTCCCCCAACTACTGCAACAAATTTGCCATTTTTTAATTGTTCAATTGATTTTTCATAAACTGAAGAGTTTAATTTATTTGATGCATCATTTACAAACTCTAGAGATTTTTTGTTAATTGAACCACTTTCTAAAGCTTCAATAACTTTTTTAGCTTCTTCTCTAGCCATATCACTTAGTTTATGTAATTGCTTATCTGTTTCAAGCATAGCAATACCAGCAATATATGGTTTTATATAATGATAGTTTTCCACATCTAGTTGATGACTCTCTTCTCTTATTGCATCAGGAGCGTTTGCAGTTCCCTCACCAAATGAAACAGTTGCTTCCCAAGGTACTGGGATTAAGATTAAACTTGCCTCTTTTGGATCTAATCTTCCACCAATAAAACCATCACCTTCTTGAGGTGGTAAACCTAACTCTAAAACTTTAATCTCTTCTTCTAATGTTCTATATGACATCAATTTTCCTAAAACTTATTAAATTTCTTGAATTATAGAATAAAAACCTCAATAGTATTGTTAATTTTTAATTTTATTTATATAAAATTTTGTATGGCAGAACAATTAAAAAATATATACACTTATGATTATCTATTTAATCTATCAAATAAAATAAAACAAAACTTTGAAGATTTTCAAAGTGATGAGTTTTTAGATTCAATTTTTTGTAAAAGTTGGGAAGAGTTTGAATTAAAACAAAGAATGAGACATATAGCAATATGTTTGAATCAATATTTGCCAATATCATATGAAAATCAATTGGAAATTTTAAAAAAAGTTTCAAAGGAGTTTTCATCTTATGAAGCTATGTTTTTTCAAGATTTTGTTGAAGTTTATGGTTTGGATGACTTTGAAAATTCAATAAAAGCCTTGGAGGTTTTTACCATTGATTCAAGTAGTGAGTTTGCAATTAGACAATTTATTTTAAAATATGAAGATGAAACAATGTCTCAAATGAAACTTTGGGCAAAAAGTAAGGATGAACATATTAGAAGATTATCATGTGAGGGGTGTCGTCCTAGACTTCCTTGGGCAGTTGCACTTCCAAAGTTTAAAAAAAATCCTTCAAAAGTTTTAGAGATAATTGAACTTTTAAAAAATGATAAATCAAAATATGTTCAAAAAAGTGTTGCCAATAATCTAAATGATATCTCAAAAGATAATCCACATTTAGTAGTAGATTTTGTAAAAAAGAATTTAGGCATCTCAAAAGAGCTTGATTGGATTTGTAAACACGCAAGTAGAACATTATTAAAAAAATCAAATGAAGAGATTTTACAATTGTTTAATTTAGGAAAATCAAATCATGTTAATATAACTAATTTTAATTATGACAAAGAGGTGATATTAAATGGTGTTTTAAACTTCTCTTTTGAATTGGTTTCCCAAGAGACTTTAGGAAATCTAAGAGTAGAGTATGAAATAGATTATTTAAAATCAAATGGAAATCATAATAAAAAAAGATTTATGGTTTCACAAAATTATATTGATAGTAAAACTAAAACATTTACTAAAAAACAACAATTTAAAAACTTAACAACTAGAAAACATTATTTTGGTAAACATTATTTAGCAATAATTATAAATGGAAAAGAGTTTATAAAAAAGGAATTTATATTAAATGACACCAGCAATTAATTTACTTAAGAAAAATAAAATAAAATTTGAAATTCATAAATATGACCATGACCCTTTATGTACTGACTTTGGGAATGAAGCAGTTGAAAAGCTTGGTCTTGATAAAAACCAAGTATTCAAAACACTTTTAGTTGAACTAACTCCAAAAGAGCTTGCTGTAGGAGTTGTTCCTGTCTCTTCAATGTTGAGTTTAAAAGAGATAGCAAGTGCTTTAAAAGCAAAAAAAGCAGTTATGGCAGATAAGCAAGAAGCACAAAAAGTAACAGGATATTTATTAGGAGGTATCTCCCCTTTAGGTCAAAAGAAAAAACTAAAAACAGTACTTGATGAAAGCGCGTTTAATTTTAAAACAATATTCATAAGTGGAGGGAAAAGAGGTTTAGATATTGAAGTAAGTCCAAATGATATAAAGAAATTATTAAATGCTGTTACTTATAACATATCCACTTAGATATAATTTATACAATTAATTATTTTTTTAACATTTTCTTAATATTTTAAGAGTACCATATCATAAGACTAGTTTACAAAGGATATAATATGGCTAAAAACTCTTCAGACATGAATGCTATTTGTTCTCAGTTATTAACTCCCAAAGATTTAAAAATATCTGAACAGTTATTTAACGAGGTTCAAGAAGAAACCATTGTAACTCAAATTGTTGACAATGGTGATTCTAAAAGTATAAAAATCTATTCAACTTATCAATTGTTTTTATCTTCAATAACTCCAATTTTACATGATATTGGTTTTATGATTATTGATGAGGTTACTTATAATATTAGAAATGGTAAAGATCTAATTTATGTTTCAAGATTTAATCTTAATATATCCTCCCCTGGTGATTTAAATAGAATTGATAATGCCAGAGAAAATTTAGAAAAGATAATAGTAAGTTGTATTAAAGATAAATCATTAAAACACACTAAAGCATTTTCTCTTGTTTTAAATCAAAATTTTGATTTAAAAAAGATTTTTTTAGTTAATGCTTTTATTGAGTATATTGACCAATCTGTATTAACTATCAATAGTGCAACTATTTTAAATACTTTGATAAATCATCATACTATTACAAATTTGTTTGTGGAATATTTTATAATAAAATTTGATCCAAAGATAAAAGCAAAGAAAACTAAACTAGATAGTTTAGAAGAGGATATTGAAAACCTTGTAAAGGTTATTCCTCAAATTATTGATGATAGAATATTAAAATTAACACTATCATTTTTAAAATCACTTTTAAGAACAAACTTTTTTTTAAATAGAGAAACAATATCTTTTAAAATTGATGCCAAAAAATTTGGTGAAAATCTAAAAGGTTTACAACCAAACTTTGAAAACTTTATTTATCATCCTAATTTTTACGGAGTTCATTTAAGAATGAGTAAAATTAGTAGAGGTGGGCTTAGATGGTCTGACAGACATGATGATTATAGACAAGAAGTAAAATCACTTATGATTACCCAAGAGGGTAAAAACTCAATAATTATTCCAGATGGTTCAAAGGGTGGTTTTGTAATTAATAAAAACAATTCTTCAATCACAAAAGAATATTTTCAAGAAATTTACTCAATGTATATAAATGCCAACCTTGACTTAGTTGATAATATGGTAAATGGAGAAATTGTAAAAGATAGCAATGTTGTTGCTTATGATGGCGATGACCCATATTTCGTAGTTGCAGCTGATAAAGGAACAGCAGCTATGAGTGATGTTGCTAATAATATTGCAATCGAAAGGGGTTATTGGTTAGGTGATGCCTTTGCAAGTGGTGGTTCAAATGGATATGGTCATAAAGATTTAGGTATTACTGCACGTGGTGCTTTAATGTCAACAAAAAGATTTTTCATTGAAGATGGAATTGATATTTATAAAGACAGTATTACTGTTATGGGTATTGGTTCTATGAGTGGAGATGTTTTTGGTAATGGTATGATTGAATCAGACAAATTTAAACTTCTTGCGGCAATTGGACATAAAGAGATATTTATTGATCCAAATCCAGATCCTAAAAAAAGTTTTGACGAGAGAAAAAGACTTTTTGAATCTAAAGATTCAGGATGGGGCTTCTATGATACAAAAGCTATTTCAAAAGGTGGAGGAGTATTTTTAAGAAGTGAAAAAGAGATAAGTTTAACTCCTGAAATCCAAAAACTATTAAAAACTACAAAAAAAGTATTAAGTGGTGAAGAGTTATGTAAAATGCTACTTTGTATGGAAGTTGATATGTTCTTTAATGGTGGAGTTGGAACATATGTAAAAGCTAGTGATGAAAACTCAATTGATATTGGGGATAAACAAAACGAAGCAGTAAGAATAGATGCCACAGAAATGAAAGCAAAGGTTGTTTGTGAAGGTGGAAATCTTGGATTTACTCAAAAAGCTAGAATTGAATATGCTTTAAATGGTGGTAGAATCAATATTGATGGTATTGATAATGCTGGTGGAGTTGATACTTCAGACCATGAAGTAAATTTAAAAATCTTATTAAATACAATTAAAACAAGTGGTAATATCTGTGATGATGAGAGTAGAACAATGCTTCATTCATTAACAGAACAAGTTGTAAATTTAGTGTTGCAAAGTAATTATAATCAAGCTTTAGCAATCTCTTCAGATGAAAGATTCTCAAGAAAATACAGAAATGATTTCTTAAAGACAATTCATATTTTAGAAAATCATGTTGAAGCTTTTAATAGAG
This sequence comes from Arcobacter arenosus, assembly GCF_005771535.1. NCBI lineage: Bacteria > Pseudomonadati > Campylobacterota > Epsilonproteobacteria > Campylobacterales > Arcobacteraceae > Arcobacter > Arcobacter arenosus. The sequence continues at coordinate 162,416 of NZ_VANU01000001.1, read as the reverse complement.
CATCATTTTTTATTCCAAAAGATGAAAATATTCATGAGGTAATAGATATTAATGGTTCAATTGTAAGGCCCGTATTATGTTCATTACTTTCATATTCAAAAATTTTCATTAAGAAAATTTTATTAAAATCAACATTAGTAGATGAACAATTTGCCCTTGATTATTTAAATAGATATTTCCCTAAATCATTTGTTGGGATGTATGAACATGAATTATTAAACCATCCACTAAAAAGAGAAATTATTGCTACAAAAATGGCAGATATTTTAATAAATTCTCAAGGATGTACTTTTATTAGCGATTATGAAAAACTTGGTAATGAAAGATTCTTATTAAAAGTTAAATCTTATCTAGTAGCTAAAAAACTATTTGGAACAAAAGAGATTCGAGAGAAAATATATTCTCAAGATTATAAAATGGATGTGGAAGAGCAATATAGATTATTGACTAAACTTGAGTATACTTTATATGTAAGTACAAGATGGATGGTTAAATATCTAAAGAAAAATCAATTAGATGCTGCACATATTTTAGACCATAAAGAAGAACTTTTCAATCACTTAACTGAAGTTCATGAGGGTGGAGTAAAAGAGTATATAAAAGATGATTTAGAATTTAATCAGTTCTTTAGTGTGATTGATTATCTAAGATTTGCTGTTCCTGCAATTGTAATTAAAACAAATACAAGTCATACCTTTAAAGATGTACTTGTATTATTTTATTTATTAATTCACGAGTTTAATATCTTAGATATTTTAATGGCATTAAATAAAATAGAATTAAAATCAAGAAATGACATGGTTCTAAGAGGTCAAGTTTTACAATTTATAGAACATATTGTTGTTCATTATACAAAGAAAATATTAGATTTTAAAAGAGTTGATGAACAACCAGAAGATGCATTTAAAAGTTATGTGAAAAATGAGCATGAAGTTTTTTATAAAGTAAGAGATAATCTTGATACTTTTATGACAAAAGATAATAAGGATATAAAAGAGATAGCAGTAACAGTAAATCAAATAATGGTTTCTTCATTATAAGAATTTTTTATAATTTTATAATAAATTAAACTAATATTAAAAAATAGTATAACTTGAACTTATGACATTTATTTTAAGTTCTAATGTGTTATTGTTCAAAAAAAGGAGTTAGCCATGAAAAGTAATATGGATGATGAATTAAGCCTTGATAAAATTGATGATTATAACGGTAATGAGTCAAAAGAAAAAAGAAATACTGTAAGACTTGTAGTTATTGGTATCTTATTAGTTGGAGCAGTTTTTGCATATTTGAGATACAACAGCAGTTATGATGACTATGTGGGAACCCAAGAAGCTCCAGGAATAGTTACTACTAAAAAATAAAAGGATTAAGAGTGTCAGAATTCTATGATTATTTTAAGTATCATATGAATACTAAACACTCTTACTTCTCCATTAGAAACAATCCTAATAGACTTGATTGGAATAATCAACCAAGTGTATTTAAATCTTACCCTAATAGTTACGAAAAAATCCCCTTAGATATTAAAAAAGAGAATCATGAATTTATTTATTTAATAGCAGGGATAAATGCAAAAAAAACTTATCCTGGTGTTGAATACTATTTAAGGATAAATCCAAGTGCAGGGGCTTTATATCCCAATGAAATCTATTTTCAAAGTAGAGGAAATAAAGATTTTGAAGATGGAATTTACCATTTTGATATTAAAAGTTCAAGTATTACCTTACTAAAAAAAATTGATGATAGTGGACTTGAACCATATTTTGATTTAGATACAAAACAAAATGGATTTATTTTTTTAATCTCATCAATTTATTATAGAAGTTCTTGGAAATATAAAAATAGAGCTTTTAGATACTGTTTACTTGATGCTGGACATGTTTTAGGCTCAATAGAAGCATCAGCTTATATACACAATAAAAGTTTTAAGATTGTAAATGATTTTGATAAAAAACAGATGAATAAACTTTTTAATTTTGATGAAAAAGAGTTTTTTACATCAGCTGTTTTTTTAACAAATAACACAAATGAAAAACTTAGAAAAGTTAAACTTGAATTAGAAAATATTGATGGTACTTTTGTATTTGAAAAAAATGAGATGATTGAAGATGCTTATAATGACTCTTTAGAGATAGAAAATAAAAAACCTCAATTGCAAGAGGCAAATTTTAATTTTCAAAAAAGCTACTTTAAAGAAGTGATATTAAAAAGAAGGTCAATTAGAGAATTTAATCAACAAAGTATTACCAAAATAGAGTTTGATTCTATAATGGAAAATGTAAATAAAGCCGTTAGTTCAGATTGTGATGAAGAGATTGATATTTATTATGTAATAAATAGAGTCCAAGGTATGAAACTAGGTTTGATGAAAAATGGTGAATATATAAAAGAGGGTGATTTCTTATCAAAAGCAGGGTATTTATGTTTAGAACAAAAACTAGGTAGTCAATCAGCAGTTACATTTTTCTTCTGTTCAAAATCAAAAAACTATCAAGCAATGTATCAAAAAGCTGGTTTATTAGGGCATAGACTTTATCTAGCTTCAAATTATTTAGGGATTGGATGTTCTGGAATTGGAGCTTATTATGATGATGAAGTTTGTGAATTTATTGGGGATTATACCCAAGTTTTATATGCCTTTGCAATTGGTAAATAAGAGGATAAACCTCTTATTTTAAATAGTTTTCTTTTTTGTCTGTAGTATCTAACTCTTGACCAATCTCTTGGTATCTTTTGAAATAATACTTAACAAATGATTTGATTTTTTCATTTGTTGGCATAAAATATTTATCTTTTTTTTCTGCAAAATTATTTAAAAAGATTGTGGCATCTTTTTTATCTAAATAATGGATTGCTAAATCTGTGTATGTATTAATATACCATTGTTTTAATTTATCATATTTAGTTGAACTCATATCTATAATTAATTCTTCATCTTCAAAGTTCAAAATTTTAGTTTCAAAAAGAGCAGTTAGATGAATAAGCCCTTCACAATAATATGGTTGAACTTCATCAACTTCCATCCATCCAATAAGACTTACGGCTCTTTTTATTGTATCCATTAAAACTTGTTTTTCTAAATCTTTTTCATCATTACTTTCATCTAAGAAAAATGAAACTAAACCACCAGTTGTTGCTTTAAACTCTTCAATATTTTTGAAATTTCCAGTTTTGTTCATAACTGTTTCTGTTTCTTCATCGCACCAAAGAATATGTCCAAACTCATGCCCAATTGTTGAAATATCATAAACTTGATGCCAAGCTTCAGTTTCATTAAAAAGAAAAATTCTATCTTCACTTAAAAACTTTTGTCCAAAAATTTCTTGTGATAATTTTAGAAATGGTTTAGCCCGACTTGTTTGTAAAATCTCATCAGAAAATGCAAATATTTTTTTACCCTCTTCTTTAGAAACAACTTCATCATTTGGTACAACCTGTGCTGAAAATAAACCATTGAATTCAGCTCCAAAAAATAAAGCAGGTCTTCCAACATATAGTTGAACTTTATCAAGTGATTTTAAAGAAAAGTCATAAATAGCTTGATACTCTTTTGTTTTTTCAGTTTTTTCATATATTTTTTCAAAAGCTGATTTGATTTTGTTTACTCTATTATCATTTTGAGCAAATTGTGGATTTGTAAGTCTTATATCCCATTCTAAAGCAACTGCTTTTCTGTAATGATCTTCATAATATTCTAAAGGGTGTCCAATTTGAATAGGAGTTTTTATTTTCATCCAAGCTCTATCAACATCTGCCCATCTTTCAACTAAAAGATGAGTTTTGTTTTCAGCAAAAGCTTTAATTAAAGATTGAATATAAAGTATATAATCCCATTTTTGTCCATAAACTTCATCTTCTAATTCAATTAATACTTCTTCAAAATCTTCTAAAGCATCTATAACTTCTGTGGTTTGTTTCTTAAATGCATCAATATATGCTTTTGAATGGTATTCTTCTTTATCTTTTACAAGTGCAGAGTATGATCTGTCAGCTAAGATATTATTATGTCCTAAATCAAATAAATGATTTTTTTCTAGGTAGTCCATAACCTTTGCATCATCACCATTAAACATATTTGATAATTCTTTATTGATTCCATTTATTATGTGTGCAGTCCAAGAACTTTGCCATGAAGACATTTTAAGTCCTACGTTATAAACACCTTGAAAAATCTCTTGGTAAAATGGTGTTAAAAGATTATTGTGTTTAATATATTCTATAAAATGTCTATGTTTTTCTTGCCAATAATCTCTTACAAAACAATATGCTTTTTCTTGTATTTGTATTATCTCATCTTCATTTTTTTCAAGTTTTTTTAGAACTTGAACTAATGAATCATCTCTTAAATTAACTAATCTTGTTGTTAACGCAACTCTTAAATTTTCATTCATATCTAAGTCTAAAATTTTCGCAAACTCATCGATAATTTCTAACTTTTCAAACTGATTATTTTCTAAAAAAGATAAAAGTTTATTTGTTGAATTTTTTTGAAAATCTAAGTACTCATAAATATCATTTAAGTCTTCAATAAATTTTTCTTTAGTCATGTTAGTCCTTTGTATGATAATTTTACAATTTTTTGCTTAAATTAGCACTTAAAACTAAAAAGTGCTAAAAAATGTCAAAACTTTAGCTTCCTTTTATAAAGTTGTGTTAAAATTTCATTACAAAAAATCAAATTTACAGGAGAAATTAGCATGGCAAAACATCAATTTCAAACAGAAGTAGGACAACTATTACATTTAATGACACACTCTTTATATTCAAATAAAGAGATTTTTATTAGGGAACTTGTATCAAATGCAAGTGATGCAATTGATAAATTAAATTATTTAAAATTAACAGATGAAAAAATCAAAGCAGCACTTCCAGAAGATTGGGCAGGGCAAATTACAGTTAAAATTGACGAAGAAGATAAATCAATTACAATTGTAGATAATGGTATTGGTATGAATGAAGAGGATTTAATCGCTTCAATTGGTACTATTGCTAAATCTGGAACTAAATCTTTTGTTGAAAACTTAACAGGAGATGCAAAAAAAGATTCAAACCTAATTGGACAATTTGGTGTTGGTTTTTATTCAGTATTTATGGTTGCAGAAAAAGTTGACGTAATTTCTAAAAAAGCTGGTGAAGAGCAAGCTTACAAATGGTCATCAACGGGAACAGGAGAGTTTGATTTAAGTCCTTGTACTAAAGAATCTTCAGGTACTGTAATTTATATTAAACTTAAAGATGAAGAAGTTGAAGATTATACTTCAAAATATAGAGTTGAAACAGTAATTAAAAAATACTCTAATCATATTGCATATCCAATCAACTTAGCATACACAGAAGAGGTAACTGAAGAGTTAAGTGAAGAGGATAAAAAAGCTGGAAAAGAAGCTAAAAAAACAAAAGAAAACAGAAATGAAAAAATCAATGAAGCAACTGCTTTATGGATGCAACCAAAATCTAAAATAAAACAAGATGAATATAACGATTTTTATAAATCTATTTCACATGATTCACAAGATCCAATGCTTACAATTCATACAAAAGCAGAGGGTGTAAATGAGTATACTACTCTATTTTATATCCCATCAATAGCTCCTATGGATATGTACAGAGCTGATTATCAACCAGGTGTTAAACTTTATGTAAAAAGAGTATTTATCACTGATGATGAAAAAGAGTTATTACCAACATACTTAAGATTTGTTAGAGGTATTATTGATTCTGAAGATTTACCATTAAATGTTTCAAGGGAAATTTTACAAGAAAATAGAGTAATGGCTAATATCAAACAAAGTTCTGTTAAAAAGATTCTTGGTGAAATCAAAAAACTTTCAAAAGATGAAGAGAAATATGCACCATTTATTGAACAATATAATAGACCATTAAAAGAGGGTGCTTACCAAGACTTTACAAACAAAGAAGCAATTTTAGAATTATTAAGATTTAAATCAACAAAAACTGAAAATGCTAAAATGACTTCATTATCAGCATATAAAGAAGCAGCTGACTCTGAACAAAAAGCTATTTACTATATTGTTGGTGAAAATGAAAAAGTATTAAGAAACTCTCCATTATTAGAAAGTTATAAGAAAAATGATATTGAAGTATTAATCTTAGATGATAAAGAAATCGATGAGATTGTAACTCCAATGTATGGTGCTTATAAAGAATGGGAATTTAAAGATATTACTTCTTGTGAAGCTCCAAAAGTTGAGCAAACTGAAGAAGAGAAAAAAGAAGTTGAAGAAAAATATAAAGATGTAACTGAAAAAATCAAAGAGGTTTTAGGTGAAGCAGTAAAAGAAGTTAGAGTAACTAATAGATTATCTGAATCTCCATCTTGTGTTGTTAAAGATGCAGAGGATGCACAAATGGCTCAAATGATGCAAATGATGAGAGCAATGGGTCAAGAGATGCCAGCATCTGCTCCTGTTCTTGAAATCAACCCTGACCATGAGATTGTTTCAAAATTAAAAGATTTAAAAGATGATGGTTTAGTAGCTGATGTATCATGGGTATTATTAGACCAAGCTAAGTTAAGTGAAGGTATGGAAATTACTGATACAGTTGCATTTGCTCAAAGATTATCTAGAATTACTGCAAAAGCATTATAAAATAAAAGAACTATTTGCACGCAGTCATCTTGCGTTGCAAATAGTTTTTCTTTCAGTCATTTACTTTCATGTAAACTCCTTCAATAAAGCTATTAGCGCCTTGAACCTACATACAACTAGTTCTTTTATTAAGAAGTCAGTTTTATAATGTGATTTTTGGGATTGAAACTTTATATGTTATAATTTATTTATGAAAAGGATTTCAGGTGACAAAAGAATTTATTATTAACTATTTATCAGAACACAAAGATGAATTTTCTCAAAAGTTTGGTATTACTAAACTTGGGCTATTTGGTTCATATGTTAGAGATGAAGCTAAAAATAGTAGTGATGTAGATATTCTAATTGAACTTGAAAATAATCTTACAAATATACATGAAAAAAAATTAGAGTTTAAGAAAACTTTAGAAGATTTTTTTCATCTTAATGTAGATATTGCTAGAGAAAAATATTTGAAACCTTTATCTAAACAAGAGATTTTAAAAGAGGTTGAATTTGTCTAAAGTAAAACTATCTCTTTTATCAATCCTTGAAGCAATTGGTAAAATTGAGAATTATACAAACGAATTTGATAATGCTGATGACTTTTATCATGATGAAAAAAGTTTTGATGCTACTATGATGCAGTTTGTAATTATTGGTGAAATGATTTCAAAACTTGATGAAGACTTCAAAGAAAAATATTAAAATATACCTTGGCAAAAAGTTAAAGACTTTAGAAATATTGTAGCTCATAATTATTTTGGTATAGATGCTGATGAAATTTGGGAGATAATTACTACAAAAATCAAACCTTTAAAATATGATATTAAAGGTTTGTTAGATAAAGAACTTTAACCTTCTTTTATCTCTTTTATTTTATTTTATCAAATATTTTAACTCTTGAAATTATCTCTAAATAAAATGTTTCGCACTTTTCTCTGTTCTCTTTTTATATATTTTCTAATCCATTCTATTTTGTTGTAGATTTAATTAAAAATCAACATTTCTTTGATATATTTCTAGAAATTAAATTTTATAGGATTTAAAATGTCAATAACAATTAGAGATGCAGTAGCATCAGATGCAAAAACAATTTATGATTTTATTATAGAATTAGCAATTTATGAAAAAGAACCAGATGCAGTTGTAACAACAGTTGAGGAAACAAAAGAAAAAATATTTAATGAAAACTCTAATGTAAAAGCTTTGATTTGTGAAGAGAATGGAAAGCCAATAGGTCATGCTATATATTTTTACAATTATTCAACTTGGCTTGGTAAATATGGTATTTATTTAGAAGATTTATATGTTACTGAATCAAAAAGAGGTTTAGGTGCTGGAAAGAAGATGCTTAAACATCTAGCAAAGAAAGCTTTAGAAGAAAATTGTGGTAGATTTGAATGGTCATGTTTAGACTGGAATAAACCTTCACGAGACTTTTATGAAAGTATTGGAGCTAAATCTCAAGATGAATGGATAGGGTATAGATTAGAAGGTGACTCTTTAATTAACTTTGCTAACAGTTAATTTTTATCTACTTTAATATTCTTTTTGATATAATCTTTAGTAATGCCTTTAGGTATTACTAATAATTATATGTGATATTAAAGGTTGTAATGATGGAAATGAATTTTATTCTACTTCTTGCCATAATTGTATTATGGGCTTCAGTTGTACATGGTGCAATAGGTTTTGGTTTTGGTATGATATCAACTCCTCTAGTTGCATTAATGGCAGATATTCAAACAACAATTATATTTATGCTTTTACCTACAATGGCTGTAAATATTTTAAGTATAGTTAGTGAAGGTAACTTTTTTGAAGCCTTAAAAAAGTTTTGGTTTATAATTTTACTTATGGTTTTAGGTAGTGCTTTAGGTACTGTACTTCTTGTTTATTCTAATTCAGAGTTTTTTAAACTCTTATTAGCAGCAATTATATTTTTATATTTATTACAAGGGTTTGTAAAAATAGAAGCAACTTTTGTTTCTAAGTATCCTAAGTCTTCAACCTATGGACTAGGTGTATTTGGTGGAATTATCTCAGGTCTTACAAATGTCGTTGCTCCACTTATGATAATGTATACCTTAGAGATGAAATATTCAAGAAAAGATACAATTCAATTATCAAATTTATGTTTTTTATTTACAAAAATAGGGCAAATAGCTGTGTTTGTTTTTTATGGAACTTTTACTTTAGATACTTTAGGTATCTCAATTTTTACAGTATTAGTAGTTTGTATTGGTATGTTTTTTGGAATAAAAATTAAAAAAAGAATTGATGTAAAATATTATACGAAGATACTAAAAGGTTTATTATTTATAATAGCTTCATTTTTAGTAATCAATACAGTATTTAATTAAAGAGTAGTATATGGATTCAAATTTATTAAAAGTATTTATTGCAGTTGCAGACAAAAAGAGTATCTCTCTTGGTGCTAAAGAGTTAAACTATACACAGTCAAATGCAACTTTACGTATTAAACAACTTGAAAAAAACTTAGGTTATGAATTATTTCATAGGACAAATAAAGGTGTAATATTAAGTTTAGAGGGAGAAAAATTATATCCTTATGCTATTGATATAGTAAAAAAAGTTGAAGAAGCAACATTGAGGATGAAAAATATAAACTATCAAGAGTTACTAAGAATTGGTTCCACTCAATCAAATACTACCATAAGGCTATCAAAGTTTATTGATAGATTAGATGAAGATTTTAAAGATATGAAGTTAGAGTTTGTTGTTGATAGTAGTTTAAATCTTATAGAACAGCTCCTTGATTATAAGTTAGATATTGCATTTGTAAATGGAAAACCAAAACATAAAGATTTGGAGATTTTGAATATCTTTAAAGAGAATATTGTCCTTGTTGAACCAAAAGATAAAGAGGCACAAAAAACAATTTTTGCATATAAAAATGGTTGTTTAAATCGTATTTTCTTAGAAGAGTATTTAAGTAAAAAAGAGAAAAATATTTATAAAAAAGTAAATTTAGAAAACTATGAACTAATACTTTCTTGTGTTAAAGCAGGATATGGTGTTGCTTTATTTTCAAAAGAGATTATTGAAAAATTTGCTTATATTGAAAAACTAAAAATAACACAAATGGATTTTAATTTAGATACTTATTTAATTTGTAGAAAAGATTATATACCTATGATAGAAAAATACTTAAGAAAGATAAAAATTTAATATTTTTTGTTAAATTACTATTTAAAGTGCCTCATAGTAATAAAATATTACAATTCCATAAATAACGAAAAAAGAAGGTGCATTTTGAACTTTGAGTTACTTTATGATGAATTTAATGAAAAAATTGCAAAAAAAGAATTCGAAGATTCATTGAGTTTAGTACCAAAACTTATTGAATCTGCAACAAATGACTTAGATATATTTTATGCTTTAATGGGAAAAGCTAGTGTATTAACTAATTTAAATGAAACAGATGAAGTTATTGAAACTTATGATGAAATAATTAATAAATTTGATGATTCAAAAGATTCAATTATCTTAAAATATTTAGCTTATGCTTATTATAACAAGGCGTTAGTATTTGCAAAACTTAATAAGTATGAAGAAGAATTAAAAGTTTATAGTATTCTTTTAGAAAAGTTTATGGAAGATACGTCAGAAGATTTAGAGATAGTTTTAGCAAAAGCATATGTGAATAAAGCTATTTGTTTAGGGGAGCTAAATAAATTAGAAGATTCTATAAAAGTTTACAAAGAGTTAATCACAAATTTTAAAAATACAGCAGATACGACGGTTCTTAATACTTTGGTTAGTTCTTATTACAATATTGCCTTAACGTTTGCAAAACTAGGTGATAATGAAAAAGCTATTCAAACCTATGATGAATTAATAGAAAAATTTTCTAATTCAACAAATGAAAATATTTTAGAGTTTGTAGCAAAGGCTTTAGTAAATAAAGCTAGTAGATTAAAAGAATTAAATAAAAATTTAAAAGCAATAGAAACTTATGATGAAGTTATTAAAAGGTTTGATTCCTATGATGGAAAAATTATCTCTCAAGTTGCAATTGCCTTACATAATAAAACAGTAATTCTTGGGGAACTTCAAAAAGAGGATGAACTTTTAAACACTTGTGATTATATTATTGAAAAATTTTCAAATGTTAACAACGAATTGATTATGAATGTTGTCTCAACTGCACAAGTGATAAAAGATAAAGATAGATTTAATAATACTTACTAATAAGTAGTTATCTTCTAAGCAAATTTAGAAGATAACTCTTTTAATATACTTTTAGTTTCAAATGAATCACCATTATATTTTACTAATTTAATCCCTTGTGAAGTAAAAGATTTAGCTGTATTTTTACAAGCTTTTTTAACAACAACATAATCACAATCTGTTAAAACTCTACCCATTTTATTGTGTTGTTCAATGTGTTCTGCATCATCATGGTCATGATGACACTCGTGGTCTTCTTCTGGTTCATCATGGTCAATGTCTGTTCTTGGGTTATTTTTAATTTCATTTAATTCAAATGATCTAAACATACCTGTACCATTCATAGTAAATACTGCAAATTTAGGAGTGTGTCCTGCATTTGGAAAAAACATTAGATTTTCATCTTTAACTGGCACTGCAATTTTCATTATATATCCTTCAAATTTTTTGTTATCTTACATCTTAATTATTAAACTATGCAATAACTAATCCATAAATAAAATTTTTTAAGTAAATTGTAAAATTAGCTTGTAATAAAAGCTTTTATGATAGAGTATCTAAAAATAGGAAAATATTATGGGTTTTTTTAAAAATATTGTAGATTTTATTGCTAAAGCATCGATTCCAACGTATAAGTTCGAAGAAAATAAATTGATTTTTAAATTAAATAATGATCAATTTTTTGAATATGATTTAGGTGAATATGAGATTAAAACCAGACATGATTCTTATGTTTTTGAAGCTTATACTTTAAAAAATAACGATATTTTTTTAGAATATATAAGAACTGATAATAATGCTTCTTGGAATGGACAACCTTTATCTTTATTTGAAGGTTTTTTTAAACATAAATTAAATATCAAATCATTTAATCTTTTAGAAAAAAAAGAGATAAATAAATACACTTTTAAAGTGTTTAAAGTTGATGATTCTTTTGTTTTACATATAGTTTATATTTACACAGCGATTTCTGATATTATTATTGTTGATATGAAAGGGGAACTTTATCAAAACTTACTTTCAAGATTAGATGACTCATATGAATATAAGTTTAATGATGAAGAAAAAGGCTCTGTTAATTTCAATATTTCAATGATAAAAGAAAACAATATTCAAAATTTCATAGAAGGTGAAAAATGAAAATAAAAAACTATTTACTTATTGTTTTATTTGCAGTTTTTTTTGTTGGATGTGCATCCTCTACAAGTTACCAATACAGTGCAAATAAAGTGGTGTTAGGAAAAAATGAAAATCTAGTTAATATAGATTTTACAAATCCTATTTTTCAAAGGCAAGCCTCTTTTTGTACTACAAATTCATATACTTTAAGTGATGAAAATATAAAGTATGGTTACCTTTTTATTGAATCAATAGAGCTTAGCAATAATTGTTATTGGAATGGATTACCAAGTTCTTTTTTACAAAACAATATAAAAGAGCAGTTAAACATAACTTCGCTAAAAACAGTTGAAGATTATGATATTGATGGATATAATTTCAAAACTTTAAAAGTTAATGATGATTCCTATATTAATTTGATTTATATTTATAATGGAAATAAAAATAGATTTATTTTAGATTCTTATGGACGATTATATGATAAATTACTAAAAAGTTTTAAACCAGACTATGAAAATAAATATTTAAGTAAGAAGAGATTTCTTGGAAAATATAATGATAGTTTAGTTAGAAAAAATATAATTAATCGATATTTTGAAGCTGAGAAGATTGAACTAACTTCTCAACTTATTTTATCCCTTTAGTTTCCAAAAACTTTTTTAAGTAAAGAGGTAGTTTGCTCAACGGGATTAGTTCTAATAAGAGCTTCTTTTTGAGCAATCATTTCAAATAGCCCATCAATTGCTTTATTTGTTACATAATCATCTAAGTTCTCATCACTAGCACTGGGGATATATGAATCAACTCCAAATCCTTTTGCTAAATTCATAATAGAACTGTTTTCAACAACTCCTTGACCATATTGTTTATAATATGAATTAAAAGCGTCGTAGTATTTTGCCACACTATTTTGTGCCATTGTTTCTTGAACAATAGGTTTTATCATATTTCTTAGCGAGTTAGTTGTATTATCTTTAAAATAGTTAGTAGCCGCATTTTTGTCACCATTTAAAATCTTTTTTGCATCATCCAAAGTCATTTTATCAATAGCATTTACAAATATCTCTGCAGTTTTAGGAGCCGCTTTTGTTGCTGCATTATTCATAGATTTTATTAGGTCATCTGCAACTTTATCTCCACCCACTTTTCTAATTAGAGTTTCTGCTTTTTGTAAGTTTTCTGGTAAAGGGATTTTTACAAGTGAATTATTTAAATAACCATTTTGTGCACCTAGTGTATTAACTGCATAATCAACACCAACTTTAAGTGCTTCTTTTAAACCACTAGAAACTGTTGAATTTGTTAAACTAGAGTTTGCTGTTGAACTAGTTGAACTACTAGGTTTTGTTATATTATCAGTAACAGCTTTAGTGATACTTCCTAAGTCAAAGGCAAAACTTATTGTTGAACATAAAAGTAAAGATGCAACAAGTGATGTTTTTTTGTTAATCATGATATATCCTAATTAATTTTTTTATTATTATATGTTAATTTTCATAAAATACGATTATTTTATTTATTTACTATATAATAATTGTGTAAATAAGGAGTTATAGTGATTAAAGAGATTTCAGATTTTTTACATAGTTTTAAAAATAAAACATTAGAAGTAGAGGATATAGTTAAATTAAAAGAGAAAATAAACCAATTTGCCAATGATATAAAAGTGCAATCTTTTGATAAAGAATATGAAGAAAATTTTTTAACTATCTTAGGATATAGCTATAGATTAGATAATTTGTCTCAAAGGATTTTTTATACTTTTCAAGAAGCAGTTTATGCAATAGATTTGGATATCCTAATGAAAAATGAGGATTCAAAAAGATTAAATTCTATTGTTTATATTTTGGTTTTAGAGCAATTAATTAAATATTATGAAACAAATAGTGAAGATGAAGAATTAAAACAAAAAGCTTTAGAAACTTATAAAGCTATTGAAGAAAGAAAAGCAAAAGAGAATAAAAAATACCATATGTATCAGTATTAAAAATATGCTAAAATTAAAAGATAATATTTCAAGGTAAAAAAATGGTTAGATTAAATTGTGATATGGGTGAGAGTTTTGGAGTTTGGAAAATGGGAAAAGATGAAGAGATAATCCCTTATATTCATCTTGCTAATTTAGCTTGTGGCTTTCATGCTTCAGATGCAGTTACAATGAATCGATCAGTAGAACTTGCAAAAAAATATAATGTAACAATAGGAGCACACGCCTCTTATAATGATTTATTAGGTTTTGGAAGAAGAAGTATCCCTTGTTCTTTAGAGGAGATTAAATCTATTGTTTTATATCAATTAGGTGCATTAAATGCTTTTTGTAAATCCCATGGCACTTATGTATCTTATGTAAAGCCCCATGGAGCTTTATATAATGATATGATGAAAGATGAAAATATTTTTAAAGCAGTTCTTAGTGCCATATCTTCTTATGATAAGAATATAAAGTTAATGATTCTTTCTAAACAAGATAATGAAGCCTATGCTTATACTGCAAAAATGTATGGGATAGAATTAATCTATGAAATATTTGCAGATAGAAATTATAATGATGATGGAACTTTAGTTTCAAGGGTAAATCCAAATAGTATAATTGAAGATGAATTAGATGTATTACAAAGGATGAAAAATCTAATCGACAATGGTTATATTAATAGTATAAATGGAAACAAACTTTTTTTAAAAGTAGATACTATCTGTGTTCATGGTGATGGAAATAATGCCTTAAATTTCATAAGGGCATTACAAAAAGTAATTAATTAATGAAGATAAAAATTGCTTCCGTTGATTCAGTAATAATATACTTTGGTGAGTTTATATCAAAGGATATCTCAAATAAAGTAAAATCAGTTTATAGCTATTTAAAATCTTTAGAAAATGATAGTTTTATAGAAATAATTCCCTCATACACATCTATTTTGATTAAGTATGATATTCTTAAATATGATATCTCTTCAATAACTATTTTTTTAAAAAATGAATTAAAAAATATTAAAAATGAAGACTTTTCTTCAAATAAACTTATTGTTGTAGATACTTTTTATTCTACAGAAGTGGGGTTTGATTTACAAAGAGTTGCCTTAAATGCAAATATTTCTATTGAAGAAGTTATTAAAATCCATAGCTCTAAAATTTATGATGTTTTTACAATTGGCTTTTTACCAGGTTTTGCATACTTAGCTTCAGTTGATGATAAAATCATAACTCCTAGATTAAATAGTCCAAGAAAAAAAATACCAAAAGGTAGTGTTGCAATTGCTGATTCTCAAACGGCTGTTTATCCATGCGATTCCCCTGGTGGATGGAATATTATAGGTAGAACAACATTTGAATTTTTTGATAAAAGTTTAGAAAATTTAAGTCCAGTTTGTATTAATACACAAATAAAGTTTAATCCAATATCAAAAGAAGAGTATATTGCACAAGGTGGAAAAATTGAGTTTTAAGGTTTTAAATTCAGCTTTTTTGACTTTAATTCAAGATAGTGGAAGATTTTCATATTCCCATTTAGGGGTAACAAATTCAGGCTTTATGGATGAATATGCTGCCTTTGCATGTAATAAACTTTTAGATAATGATATAAAAGGAAATTTATTAGAAATCTCTTTTCCCAATTTACATTTAGAAGCTACAAAAGATACAACTCTTGCCTTTACTGGTGCTTTTTGTGAGTTATTTATAAATGATGAGCAAAAAAATACTTGGTGTAGTCATCAAGTAAAAAAGGGCGATAGTATAAGAATAGGAAGCTTTAAAAGTGGACAGAGAGTTTATTTAGGTGTTAAAAATGGATTTATTCTAAAAAAAGAGTTTGGTAGTTTTTCTACAACATTAAAAGAGGGATTTGGAAAAATACTTGAGAAAAATTCTATTTTAGATTTTGAAGAATTTAAAGGGACAAAAACCAAAAAATGGCATAAAAATTATTTGCCACAATATGGTAATGATTTGACTCTTAGGGTTATTCTTTCTTATCAAGAAGATACCTTTTCAAATGAAGCAAAAGAGCTTTTTTTTAATAATAAATATAAAATTACATCTGATTTTAATAGAATGGCTTGTAAATTAGATGGAAAAGAGATAAAGTCAAATATTAATGGCGTTATCTCAGAAGCAATAAGTTATGGCTCTATACAAATACCAAATGATGGTAAACCTATAATTTTATTAAAAGAGGCTCAAACAATTGGTGGTTATCCAAAAATAGGTAGTGTTTTAAGTATTGATTGTTTTAAGCTTGCACAAATGAAGATTGGCGGAACTGTTAACTTTAAAGAGATATCAATAAATCAAGCCCAAGAAAAATTAAAAAAATTTTATTCTACTTTTCTTTCTTAGCTTCAATAGTTTTTATAAGATTTGCTAAAATCTCATGAAAACTTTCATCTTTTTTCACCTTTGCCATAGAAAATTCAAAAGTAGGCTTTATAATAATCCCAGAGTTACTTTTTAAAGTGGTACCAAAAAGAATATTTGAAATATTATCAATTAAAGAAGCAATAGATACAATATCCTCTTCATTAAAAGTGATTATAAATTTATTAGAAAGATACCTTGTAATTTCAAAGTCTAAACCTTCTTCTTTTAGTTTCTCTTTTAAATAATTAGAAATATAAATCAATAAATTGTTTGAAATTAGTTTATTATAAGTGCTTGAAATATATTCATAATCAGAAACATCTATTAAAGTTATAAGTGCATCATCTTTAAACTTAGCATCTTTTGTTAAGTATTTATGGTATAACCATTTTTTATTATTAACCTTTGTTAAATAATCTTTATATATATTATCAGTGATTAATTCTAATTCTTTTCTTAAATCACCAATTTGATTATATAGATTTTTTAAAAGTAGGGTATTGTTCTCTTTAATTGCTTTCTGTGCATCAAGTGTTAAACCACTTGCTACATCAATAGTAGTGATTGCTTCATTCACATAATTATTTATTGCATTAAATTCGTCTATTATTAAATCACTTAATTCTTTTTCAAAGCTATTTTCATGCACATCAACTTCGGAAGTTTTTGCATGTTTATCAAAACACTGAAAATAAATAGATGGTAGTATAATCTCATTTTTAAGAAGTTCATTAATTGTTGAATCAGTAATTTCTTTTAGCTTAGTTTTCATTGTTTTCTCTCTTTAAAATCTCATTAATTTCAACAGGTTTTCCAATGTAATAACCTTGTGAATAGTGAATATTCAATGATTTTACATATCTCAATGTTTTTAAATCACCTACAAACTCTGCGACAATCTTAATATTTTGTTCCTTACAAAATAGTGTGATACTTTTAACAAGGTTATAATAAATATCTTCATCAATTTTTTTTATCAAACTTCCATCAAGTTTAATATAATCAGTATTAATATTTAAAATATGTTCATAGTTTGAAAATCCTGAACCAAAGTCATCTATGGCAATTTTTACATCAAATGCTTTTAAGTCATTGATAAAATCATTAACTAAATAAAAATTGCTTATTTTGCTACTTTCTAATATCTCAATTGTTAAATAACTTCCAACATCATTATCTTTAATATTATTAATAATTAAGTTTTTCATTGCAGGATTAAGAATGTCATTGTAATCTAAGTTTATATTTACGTGAATTTTATATTCTTTTATATAATTTATAACTTTTATAATAAGAATTTCCATTAATTTATTAAATAATCTATATTTTCTAGCTTTACTCAAAAATACTTGTGGTAATAAAACATTCCCTTTTTGGTCATAAAGTCTCATTAGCGCTTCATATTTAACAATTTCAGATGTTTTGTTGTCCATAATTGGTTGGAAAAATGGTTCAACCTTTTTTTCTTTTATATTGTTTTGTAATGTTGTTAGTAACTCAGCATTTTCAAAGTGATTTCTATAAAGTTTTGAGTCATAATACATAAAATGAATATAGTTCATTTTTGCATTATGTAATGCTTTTTCTGCGTAAATTTGTAAATCTTTATCCAGGCCTTTTGAGCAACCAATTGTAACATCTAAATCAATTTGAATATCAGAGTGTAAAAGTTTGTATTGTGCAGTTATGATGTTATGAAATATAATGTTTTTAACCTCTAATATATCCATTTCATCGAGTTCTTTGAAAATTGTTAAGGTAAAAACATCTACATGAGTATTTTTAATATCTATACAAACTTTTGTTTCAAGATATTTTAATAGGTCTTTTTTTATTTTATTTTTCAGTAAAGCTAATAATTGTGAAAGAATATAGTCCCCATTTTTAAATCCATATAGTGCATTTATATCTTTCATGTATAATATGTCAATAATATATATGGTCTTTGTTTTATTTTTAAAAAAATGTTTACAAAGCCTTTGAAATAAGGACATTTTTTACCTTTATTATCTTATTATCTAACAAGTATATATAATTTAATCTTAAGAAATGTGCAGAAAAACTTAAAAACTTATGAAATTCTTGAAAAAAGTTAAATTTTTTCTTATTAAATTATACACTTTGTATAAAAGAGCTAATTTTAATGATTTTTGGATAGAATTCGTGCAAATTTAATTAAGGTATTTATTTGGAAGAAATTATCAAAGACTGGGGTTATTTGGCCTTGTTTTTATATTCATTTGGTGGAGGATTTGTAGGACTTGTTGTTGCAGGTGTTTTATCTTTTGCTGGGGATTTAAATCTATTTGTTTGTATGCTTGTTGCAGGTACTTCAAATTTTATTGGTGATCAATTTTTATTTTATATGGCAAGAAGTAATAAAGCTTATGCAAAAGATACTATGAAAAAATTTGGAAGAAAAGTTGCCCTTGCTCATTTATGGATGAGAAAATATGGTTCAACTGTTGTATTTTTCCAAAAATATATTTATGGAATTAAGACATTAATTCCTTTGGCAATGGGACTAACAAAGTACTCATTTCAAAAGTTTACAATCTATAATATATTTGCTTCTGCTATTTGGGCAATTGTTATTGGATATGCTAGTTTTATGATGGGAGAAGTATTACTAACTTATGCAGAAGAGTATAAATATTATGGTGTTGGTGTAATATTGCTTCTAGTTTTTGGTATCTCATATTATGTTAAAAAAATATAATTTATCAGAAGATTTTTTAGAAAATATTAACTCTTTAGGATATAAAAAATTAACTCAAATTCAATCTTTATCATTACCTTTATCTTTAGAAAATAATGATTTAATTGCACAAGCTAAAACTGGTTCTGGTAAAACTGTAGCCTTTTGTATCCCCCTTGTTCAAAAACTAGATGTTAAAAAATATAAAATTCAGTCTTTGGTTTTAGCACCAACTAGGGAGTTGGCAAACCAGATTGCTGAAGAGATAAGAAAACTTAGTCGTCATATTCACAATGTAAAGGTTTTGACTTTAAGTGGTGGGACACCATTTAAACCCCAAGTTGTATCTTTAGAACATGGTGCACATATAATTGTTGGAACACCTGGCCGTGTTTTACAACATATTCATGAAACAAAAATCGATTTTGGCAATGTGGATACTTTAGTTTTAGATGAAGCAGATAAGATGCTTGATATGGGTTTTAATGATGATATAATGAAAATTATAGATTTTATCCCAAAGGAAAGACAAACGCTACTTTTTTCTGCAACTTATGAAGAAAATATTGAAAACCTTTCAAAAGCTATTTTAAATAATCCAAAATTTGTTAAAACTGATGATGTTCATGAAAAAGATATCATAAATCAAACTTTTTATGAAGTTGAAGAAAGATTAAAAACTTCATTAATCCCAAATCTAATTTTACAAAATAATGCAAAATCTATTTTGATTTTTTGTAATACAAAAATAAAATGTGAAGAGTTAGCAGATGAACTTTATTCATATGGAATTGATGTTTTGACTTTACATTCAAATCTTGAACAAAGAGATAGGGATGAAACTTTAATTTTATTTTCTAATCGTTCGTATCCTGTTTTAATTGCAACTGATGTTGCTTCAAGGGGACTTCATATTGATGATGTTGATTTAGTTATAAATTATGATATTCCTAGGGATGAAAGTGTTTATACCCATAGAATTGGAAGAACAGCAAGAGCTGGGAAAAATGGTTTAGCTGTGACATTATTTGAAAAAGATGAATTTTTTAAAGTTGAGCCAATAAAAGAAAAATTTGAAGAGATTAAATTTGAAGATTTTAAGAATATTAAAACTTTTGAGGATTATAAAATTGATTCAGAATTTAGGTCTTTAATTATCATTGGTGGGAAAAAGCAAAAGCTTAGAGCAGGTGATATTCTTGGAGCCTTAACAGCAGGAATTGGTTTAAACAAAGAAGATATTGGAAAGATTAATATCTTAGATTTTGTTTCCTATGTAGCTATTAAAAAAGAGGTTTTAAAAAAAGCTTTAAATGGTCTACAAAAAAGAAAAATCAAAAATAAAAGCTTTAAAGTCTTTGAAAAATAAATATGATAAAATCACGCTTTATTAATATTTAAAAGAACAACTCGTTGTTCTCTTTAGAATTTTTTCAAAGAAAGTGCTTAGGCACAGGCTACTTTTTAACATTGGGACTTTGTTCCAATGTTAAAAAGTAGATATACAATAATTTGGTCCCTTTTTTAGGGGCCTAAAAAAGGATAAAATTATGGCAACAGCAACAGCAAGACACTTACTAGTTGAATCAGAAGAGTTATGTAATGAACTTAAACAAAGAATAGCAAATGGTGAAGACTTTGGTGCATTAGCACAAGAATTTTCTCAATGTCCATCGGGAGCAAATGGTGGAGATTTAGGAAGATTTTCTCAAGGTCAAATGGTTCCTGAATTTGATACAGTTGTATTTAATGAAGCAGTAAATGTAGTTCATGGACCAGTTAAAACTGATTTTGGATACCATTTATTAGAAACTACATCAAGAGAAGACTAATTAATAAAAGAGGTTAGCAAGCTTTTTCTTCTACCTCTTCTTCCCAAAGAATTGTAACTCCATACTCTTCATGGGGTATCACATATTTAAAATATTCACTACCACCTTTTTTACCATGTAATCTTACTACTACTTGTTGTTCTTGCAAAAGTTTTTTCATTTCATATTCTGAAAAGCTTCTTTTGTTATATCTTAAAAAGGTATTTGAATATACTCTAAATCTACATGTAGAATCGTGAGTAAAAACATATTGTTCACTATCATCATACTCTTTTTTGGCATTTTCACAGAAATATAGTTTTATATTTTTACCTTTTACATTTATTTTTTTTGAAATAACTTTCCCTTTACAATATGGACAATTTCCTAAAATTGACATTTATAGCCTTTTTTATTTGAATTATATATAACTTTTTTTTCTTTTGATTAAAATATTTCATTATGCAATATTTTGATTAAGCTAAAATATTATATACTGATAATCATTATTAGTAAAGGATATCTATGGAAGATTTAATCATTTATGCAGTTGTAATTTTTTCTTTAGTTTATATTATTTCAAAAACTTTTGGTAAAAAAGGTGGTTGTGGATGTGGCGGAGATGGAAGTTGTTCTAAAAAATAGAATAAATTCTATTTTTTAGTTTCTTTTCTTTTCGAAAATTCTTTCTGTAAATTCTGCAAATTTACCTCTAACTGCTTTTTCTAATTCAATAGCAAACATTGAAATTTCAGGATGTTTTTCCCTTGTTTGTTTTAGAAGTGTAGTTAGACCATTATTGTATTTATTTAAATACAAGTTATCAATTTGCCTATTTGAACCAATAACAATTGCCATACAAGACTCATCAAGTCTACTTAAAATAAGTTGTGTAGTTTTTTCCGATGAGTTTTGCCACTCATCCATAATGACAATTGCTTCAGATAAAGTTCTACCCCTTGCTTCCCCTGGCCATAATGTTTCAATACAGTATCTTGAAGTAAGTTCAGCAATTTTTGAATCAATTGATTCTTTGTTTTCTCTATTTTCACTTTTTTTAAGTTGTTTTTTTGCTACAAATTCTAAAGTATCATATAAAGCCATATTATAGATTCTAAATTTTTCTTCATTTCCAGCTAAATAACCAACATCAGCACCTTTGTCAAGAGATTCAATAGAGTTTCTTACATAAACTATTTTGTCATAATGTCCTAAGTCAATCAATCTCATTGCACTTACGATTGACATAAGAGTTTTACCTGACCCTGCTTTTGCATCTATAACCATTAATTCAAACATATCACTTAAAATTGCTTTCATAAAAAGTTTTTGTTTTAGATTTACTGGTTTTACTTGTAATGCTTTAAAATCAGATTCATTTAGAAGTTGGATTCTCTCATTTATAATAATTCCATAAGTAGAATTTCCATCTTCACTTTCAAATGAATAACAAAAGTTTTCATTTGAATATTCTTCATCAAATTTTTTAATATCAGCCCCATCAAGGGAGTTAAATACACTTGAATCTAAACTTATTTTTTTCAAGAATTCAAATTTTGGTACTGTTGATTTATCATCATGTAGAGTTTCTGCTTTTATACCTTTAAAAAGTGCAAAGGTTCTTGCATAAACATCAAGGGATAAAAATAGTGTTTGAGCACCTTTATAATAATCTTGGGCAATTGCTGCAACTTCAATAATTCGCTTATCATTGCTTTCACTAATATGAATTTGTTCAATTTCTGATTCATATTTATCTTTAGAGATAATATGTAACATCATCTCATTATTATAAAGTTTTACAACTTTAAAGCCTAATTTATAGTCAACCTCTTTGATTTTCATATTAGCAAGTAAACGAGCGAACTCTCTAGAATAATAACCTAACTCATTTGTCAGTTTCTTTTTGTCCTCTAATTCTAATAAAACTGTTTCAGGTATTACAATGGTGTTTGTGTTATTGTCAGATAATCTGTTCAAGTTTTGAACGTTTTGCAGGATAATATTAGTATCGATTACATATACTTTATCTTTCATAGAAAAATTATATCATTAAAAAGCTACAAGTTAACGACAAAATTGTATAATTAGTGATGCTAAAATTTACTAAACACACAATGCTAGAGATCTTAAATATTTTAAAAAAAGAGTTAAGTACCCAAAATACAGTTACTTTCCAAGTTTTGAATCCTGATAATTATAATAATAAAGCCATTGGAGAAAATATTAAAATTTTAGATGAATATTATATATTTAGAGATTATAAATCATGGGTAGATTTATCTGAAAAGCTTTTTTGTAAAATGTTAACTCCTATTATTGTGGATGAAAATATAGTTCAAATAAGATTTAAAAAATTAAATACAAATGACTCTTTTCATAATGAAGATGATAGCAGAGAAAAATATGGAATAAAATCTTCATTTTCAAAAATAAATAAAAATGAAGAGCCAGAGATTTTTTATACATATTTACAAGCACTAAAAAATGTAAAAGTAGAAAAAAGAGTTAGAATCTTAAATCTTGGTGTAAATTCAGGGGAAGAGTTTGAACTTATAAAAGAGTATTGTGAAAACTTTAAAGATTTAGAATTAGTTGGAATAGATTATTCCCAATCAGCCATAGAAACTGCAAAAGAAAAATTTAAAGATGATAAAAATACTAAGTTTTTTGTTCATGATATTAATAGTTTAGATGAGCTTTCTTTAGGAACTTTTGACTTAATCATTACAATTGGGACTTTACAAAGTTGCAACTCAAATTTTAAAGAATTATTTATGAAAATCATACAACACTATTTAAAAAAAGATGGTTCAGTAATACTTGGGTTTCCAAATTGTAGATGGCTTGAGGGTAAACCTATTTATGGTGCAAAAGCCCCAAACTATAGCTTTTCAGAGATGAGTATATTATATAATGATGTTGTTTTTTGTAAAAAATACTTACAACAAAAAAAATTTAGAGTAACAATCACAGGTAAATATTATATTTTTTTAACGGCAACTAGTATTAGAAAATAATTAATTTAAATTATTTATTTTTATTTTCAGTATTTTTTGATAAGGTTTACCTATGAAAAAAACTACAATAATAAAATTAATTCTTATTTTTCTTTTAAAAGTAAATCTTTTCTCTTTAGAAACTAATTATTTACATAATGAAGAAACCTCAAAACTAATAAAAGATTTGGTTAAAAACCATGGTTTTAATAAAACTTATTTAAATAGATTATTTTCAAGTGTAAAAGTTCAAAAATCTGCATTAAAATATTATACACAAGAGAAGAAAAAAGATTTTGAGATTAAAAAGAAGTATCATGGAAGTTGGGATAGATATGAAAAAAAACTTTTAAACCAAGAAAGAATTGATACAGGTGCTAAATTTATGAAAAAGAATAAAGAAGCACTTAACAAAGCTTATAAAAAGTATGGTGTTCAACCAGAATATATAGCTGCGATAATTGGAATTGAAAGTTTTTATGGGAAGTATAGTGGTGATTATCCAGTATTTGATGCATTAGCTACATTAAGTTTTGAAAAAAATAGAAGAAATGAATTTTTCAAAAATGAATTAAAAGAGTTTTTAATTTTAACAAAGAAAAACAATCAAAATCCAAAAAATATATATGGTTCTTTTGCTGGTGCAATTGGTCTGGCACAATTTATGCCAAGTAATTTTAAAAAACTTGCAATCGATTTCAATAATGATGGAGTTGTAGATTTAGATAATGAAGAGGATGCAATAGGTAGTGTTGCAAAGTATTTTAATAAGTCAGGTTGGGACAGAATGACTCCTGTTGCAACTAGAGTAAGTTATGAGGGGAAGAGATTTGATAAATTAAAGACGGGATTTAAATATAAATACAAGCGTTCAAAACTAAAAGGGATAAAACCTAAAGATGATAATTTTTTTTATCCAAGAAAAGTTCATTTAATAAAGCTAAATCGTTATAAATTTGATGAACTTTGGTATGGGACTAAAAATTTTTATGTTATTACAAGATATAACCGTAGTAATTATTATGCCATGGCAGTTTACAAATTAGCTAAAAAATTAAGAAAGGCTTATAGAAAAAAAAGTGTATAATACAAACTTTAAAATAAAATATGAAGGAATAAAATGAAAAATTTATTATTTAGTTTTAGTTTAGTTTTTGTAGCTTTATTTTTTGCTGCTTGTGAATCAGATGAAGCAAAAACAATAGTTGAAGATAACAGAAGTTTTGATGAATTAAAAGAAGAAAGTAGTAAAAATTATACCCTTAATACAACAACTGGTGAAAAAATTACATTTCGAATTGAAGATAATAAAATAACTTCCAAACAGTTAAATGGAAAAATTTTATTAATAAATTTTTGGGCAACATGGTGTAAACCTTGTGAAAAAGAGATTCCAGCTTTTAATGAACTTTATGAGAAATATGGTGATAAATTTGAGATTATAGGTGTGTTATTTGAAAAAGATAAAGACCCAAAAGAGTTAGCAGATTTTATGGCTAGATTTAATATGAAGTTTCCTGTAACTATAGATGAAGAAAATTTTAGACTTGCAAAAATATTTGATGATGTGAAGATGGTTCCTGAATCATATGTTTATGACAAAGATGGAAATTTTGTAAAAAACTACATTGGAGAAGTTGATCAACGGGACTTAGAAGAGTATCTAAAACAGTAATATCAGTAAAATTTTTGTATACTAGTATCTAAAAATAATTAAAAAGGTAACATATGTCAATATCAGAGTTTTTCTCAACAATAAAAGAATCACAGTTTAATATAGCACAAATATATGAAAAAGCACCAAATGAAACAATGATATTATTGGCAATTATAGTTGTTGCAATTTTAGTTGTATATTTTGTTGTTTCAAACTCAATAAAAGTTTCGAATACTGTTAAATTGGTGGAAAATATTTTAGATTCAAAAACTTATGATGAGATTGATAAAAAGTTATCGATTTTAAGTGATGAACTTCCAAAAAGAGGAGTTAAAGTTACTGATGCTTTAAATCTTGTAAAAGAACATTTATTATTTAGAACCTCTAAATTATTAGCTAATATGACAATCTCTCAAAAGATTGAAAAATATCAAGAACTTTCAAAAAAGTATGCTCAGATTGCCCAAGCTTCTAAAAAACAAAAAAATGAAGATTTAGTTGTTTTTTATGAAGAAAAATCAAAAGAATTGTTAGAAGTTAATTTAGCTGAAGAGATTGCATATTATCTTGAAAATGTACATTTTAATGAAAATGAAGTTGAAAATGTAAATGCAATAGTTAAATATGCAAATAGTTTAACTAATCCTGAATCTATAATTGACCCTATGATTCAAACAATGAATAAGTTTAGTTATGGGTACAATATTGATCTATTTAAGCTTATTGAAAAACTTACAAAAGAAGACTCTAAACAAGTTTTTGAAAATGCAAATGAAAAGATGGAAGAACTATTTAATAGTGGGGATAAAGAAATTTCTAAAATCATTTTAGATTATCTTCTTGAAAAAAATGAAAATCAAAAGGTTTATGATTATATTTCAAGCTTAAGTATTAAAAGCTATTTACAACAACTTCATGATTTATATTTTAATAAAAAAGATGATTTAAATTTAGATTTAGCATTTATTGCAAATCCATTAAAAATTGACTCAAATTATAAAAGTTATTTAGATGAATCACTTACAACAAATTGGAGAGATTCTTCACATATAGAGTTTTTATCAAAATCAAAAGGTGTACTTGAAGTTTTAGGTCATATGGAGTTTAGAACTTTGATTGAAAGAATTGACAATATAAAAGTTGAAAATGAAAATAGAAAAATGATTGAAGAGGCTTTAGCTATTGCAAAAAGAGCTGAATCAATTGCCCTAGAAGCTAAGTCTTTAAACAAAAGACCTGTGATTATGACTCAAGCTACACAAGTAAAAAAAACTAGTGAAAATTGATTTTAGATGAGTGATTTTAATCCAGTATTTATAGTTTTCTTTTTAGTATTAGTTGCACTTGTTTTTTTAATATTTAAAAGAACAAATTCTAATTATAAGCCTAGCTATTTAAAAAAGCAAGAATTAGTAAAACAATATGAATATGAGATGTTAAAATTAATATCAAAATATGAAAAAGAACCGGAAGTTTTAAAGGTTAAAAAAATAGAATTTTTAAAACAAGCAAGTAGTGAACTACATAATAATATATTTTTTGAGGATAAAGAGGCTAAAGCTTTAGTTCAGAAATTAGCCTCTTTATAAAATAGAAAAATTTAAGGTTGAAAATTCAACCTTAAATTAAAACTCTGCGCTAGCTACCCAGTCTGCAGGTTCTTCAAGAAATATTACAATTTCCTCAAGAATTTTTTTATGTTTCTCTTCCTCTTTTGCAATTTGTAAAAAGATTCTTTTTTCTCTTTCATCAGTTATCTCTTCAGCTTTTTCGGCATAGAAATCATGAGAATCTTCTTCCCTTGTAATTGCATCTTTATAAAATTGGATTTGTTCTTTATCAAAATTCACATTATCTTTTTCTTCAATCAATGTTGTGAAAATAGTTTGTGTATCTGTAACTAAATCTAATTTATCATAATCAAGATCTTCTTTTTTAAGCATATTTTTAAATACATTATAGTGCTTAACCTCTTCATCAGCCAACATTGTAAATATTCTCTTAAGACCAGGATTTGAGGCAGATGCTGCCATTTCTCTGTAGTATGCTTCACCTTCTTTTTCTACTTTCATAGCGTACTCATAAACATTCATACTCTTCCTTTTTGAATAAGATTTATTAATATAATATCATAAGTAAATGAAATTTACAAAATATTTCTTCACTTATCTTATTCATAGGGACAGGGTACAGGGGGAATCTGTTTAAATGAGTTTTTTACAGCTTGATTTATAGAGTTTTTATATCTAGAAGTTTTCGGTGCAATCGCCGCAAACTGGATAAAGTCTTCACTCCATTGTAAAGTTTTTTCTTTTTTATAAACAAAAGCAATTTTTTTACCCATTTGTTTACATCTTAAATAAATAGTTTGTGCATAGTTGTTTATAAAAACAAATTCTTTAGCATTTATTTTCTCTCCCCATGCAAAAAATACAAACTTTCCACTTGGAACAAATTCTTGCGCATCAAAATACATAATATCTCTATCAAATTCAGTATTTTGATTTGAGTTATATTTTTCTAAGTCCGCATCAAATTTCATTAATAGTGATGAAGCATCAATATTTTCTTCAACTAAATTAAATAGATTTTTTATCTCAACAAGTTTACCTTTATAATTTTCAGATAAAGCCTGTTTAAATACTGTAATGTAACCCTCTTGTTTTAGTTCAACATATTCATCAAATTTATCAAAATCTTGATCTAATAAATATTTATTTGAATCATACCCTTCAGGGGTAACTAAAGGATTATATAAAAAAATTGTACCAGCAATGTTTTTCTTTCTATCTTTATTTGTTTTTATCATTTGTTTTAATTCTTTTACTGTAATCATCTCTTCATCATCATTAAAATAAAGATAACTAGAAGTTAAAAAAACCTCTTCGTATTTAGTTTCTAATATTCCAAAATATTGCATCTCTTTCCTTGTAAGTATATTTGTAATATTATCCAAATCTTTTTTAAAAGTGTTCCAATGGATAAAAATTATCTCTAAACTTAAATAAGACTAAAAATATCCTATTTGTTTTTTTCATATAAAACTCTTTAAGTCTAAATAAGTAAACTTCTATTACATTAAAACAATTTGATGTAAAACTACACAGCCAAAACTGCAATGATAGTTGACAAAGTACTTATTTCTTCTCCTTCGCTTTTGTTAACTTCATTGCTAATTTTTCAAATCACACTTAAAGTTTTTTAGTTATAATATTTCCTTTTTTAGGATATTATATGAGATATGACAAAATGAGTTCTTTTATTGTAATGGATATTGTAAGGGATGCTCAAAAATACGAAGATACTATACATTTTGAAATTGGACAACCAGATTTAAATCCAAGTTTAAAAGTAAAAGAAAGTTTGAAAAAAGCTTTAGATGAAGAAAAGTTTTCATACACTGAATCTTTAGGATTACTGCAATTAAGAGAAAAAATAGTTAGTCATTATAAAAAAACATATAATGTTTATATTGAACCTTCTCAAGTGTTACTTACTCCAGGAACGTCAGGTGCTTTTTTAATAGCATATACTTTAACTTTAAAAAAAGATGGTAAATTAGGTCTTAGTGACCCTTCATATCCATGTTATAAAAATTTTGCATATATGTTTGATATTGAACCAATATTTATGGATATTGATAAATCTACAAATTATGAGTTGACTGTTGAACATTTAAAAAAAGAAAAAATAGATGCACTTCAAATATCAAGTCCCTCTAATCCAACAGGAAATATTTATTCAAAAGATAATTTAAAAGAACTAATTGATTATTGTGAAAAAAATGATATTGCTTTTATCTCTGATGAGTTATATCATGGTTTAGTTTATGAAAAGCCTGCAAATTGTGCATTAGAGTTTTGTAGTAAAGCTATAATAATTAATGGTTTCTCAAAATATTATTGTATGCCTGGAATGAGGTTAGGGTGGATAATTGTCCCAAAAGATTTAGTTAGAGAAGCTGAGATTATAGCTCAAAATATTTTCATCTCTGCACCAACCTTATCTCAGTATGCAGCACTTGAAGCTTTTGATTATGAGTATTTAGAAAATATAAAAAATATTTTTAAAGAAAGAAGAGATTATTTATATAAAGAATTAAATGAAGTTTTTAAAGTTGATGCAAAACCAGATGGGGCTTTTTATTTATGGGCAGATGTTTCAAAATATTCAGATGATAGTTTTGCTTTTGCTAAAGAATTATTAGAGAATATCCATATCGCTTCTACTCCTGGAATTGATTTTGGGACAAATAAAACAAATAAGTATTTACGGTTTGCATACACAAGGGATATTAATCATATGAAAGAGGGTATAAAGAGATTAAAAGATTATTTACAAAGAAGAGAGTAATCTAGGTAACTCTTTTAATGTGTTTATAAAATAATTGGCTTTAGAAAAGTCTTGGGTTTTAGTAAATTCATTATGAACTATTACACAATCAATATTTGCATTATATGCTGAGATTAATCCTCTCTGCGAATCTTCAACTACTATAACTTCTTCTTTTCTTGCATTAAAAAGTTTTGCACCTTTTAAATAAGGATCTGGATGAGGCTTTGATTTTGGATAATCTTCTACACATAAAACAAATTCCATAAAATCAGTTATTCCTCTATTTTTATGAATTATCTCAAAATCTACACGCCTTGACGTTGTTACAATTCCCATCTTATAATCTTTACTTAATTTTTCTAAGATTTTATGAATATTTTCTATTGCTAGATTTTCAGTTTTTAGATAATCTTGATAATATTTATCTCTTTGGTTTCTTGCTATATTTATTTGTTCTTTTGTTGCATTTGGCGCAGCTAACCAAACCCCTTTTCCATCAGTCATAAGTTTCATATATTGCTCAAAACTTACATCAACATCAAAAAACTCTTTTAAAGCTCGTTTACTAGCTTTGTAGTATAGTGGTTCAGTTTCAACAAGAACCCCATCATTATCAAAAAGGATATATTTTTTCAAGTCTTAGTTATCGTCATACTTTTCAAATTCTTCATCATAAAAGCAGCCAAGTTGACAATGGGTTACTTGAATATCAGAATTGTTAATTGTTGAACCTACTTTTCTTAATGTTGCACCTTTATCTCTTGCAGCATACCAAGCAACTTCACATTCAACTTTTTTTGCTTTGTTGAAGTTTTCAGAAAGTTTGTTATAGATTTTATCATCAAGGTCGGAAAATTGTATCTTACCAAATACACCTAGTTCACAGTTTGTAATTTTAATATTCATAGATTTTGTGATAAAGTCCATATCTTTTGGTTTTACACCAATTAATCTTGCTACTTTAAAAGCCTTTAAGCAAGATAGCTTTCCTTCCTCATCTAAGTTTGTTAATAATAAATCTTTTTGCGTCTCATCTAATTGTTTCATCTTTTTATATTATTGCCTTTTATAATACCTTAAATTTTTTCGGATTATACTATTTAAAAGTTACATAAAAATAGCGAATGAATGATTATACAATTTAATGGTGAAAATAAAGTGATTAATATGAATATTTTATGTCATTTTTCAGAAAAAATAGTATAGCGTGTAGAATCGTACTATTTTAAAAGAATTATTAGTTTTTTTAATGATTGTACTACTCTTTACTTGCTCTTTTAGTTAACATTTTTTTAATGCTTCTAGTTCCCATTTACTTTTTGGGGCAATATAATTTTTAAAAGAATTATAAATCTCCTTTATATCATCACTTACAATTATTGCATCTAAATGTTCTTGACTTATAAAGCCATTATGTACACAATTCTTTAAAAATTCTAAAAACTTATTATAATATCCATTTACATTGTATAAAGCACAAGGCTTTTTATGTAATCCAATTTGAATATAGGTAAAAATTTCACTTATCTCTTCTAATGTACCAAATCCACCAGGAAAAGCGATAAAAGCATCAGATAACTGCTCCATTTTCTCTTTTCTTTGCCTTATAGTATCAACCTTATAAAGTTTAGTAATTGAAGTATTTTCTATCTCTTTGTGTGCTAAATCGTGGGTAATTACACCAATAACTTCCATATTTAAATCAATAGCAGTTTTAGAAATAGTTCCCATTAATCCTGCTTTACTTCCACCATAAACTATTGTCGTATCAGTGGTTGAGAGAAATTCTATAGACTCTTTTGCTTTTGTATTAAAAATTTTATTATTCCCAAAAGAGGAACCACAATATATTGCAATTTTCATTAAAATTCATTTCCTTCTATAGAACTATAACAAAATGATTCAATTTCACCATTTTCAACAGTATAATTAATCTCAATTGGTCTACAACAAACTTCACAGTCATCAATTATTTGAGTATTCCCACTAACACCTAAATCAAGTAATAAACTTATTTTTTGTCTGCAGTATGGACATTCAATAAATTTCTCAAACATGTAAACTCTTTTTAATACCATAAGGCTTAAATATGATTAATAGTCTTGGTAAAAGGAATAGGGCAGATAAAAGAATCGTTGCCATAACTATTACTGTTAATAAACCAAAATAGATTGTTGGTACAAGATTTGATAATACTAAAATTGAAAAACCAATAATTACAACAAGTGATGTATAAACCATTGCATAACCAATAGATTGGTGAGATCTTTTCATTGAGTTTATATAATTATGGTCTTTTTTAAACTCTTCATGGAATCTATGAATATAGTGAATTGTATCATCTACTCCAATTCCAATTGAAATAGCTGCAATAGTTATAGTCATAATATCAAGTGGAATAGAAAGCCATCCCATAATACCAAATATAATTGAAATAGGAACAATATTTGCTAAAATAGCAATAAATGCTATTAATAATGATCTAAATAAAATAAAGAACATTAAAAATAAAATTATAACTACAAAACCAATTGTTTTAATTTGTGAATCAAAAAGTGACTGAAGCATATTATTATATAAAATCATAAGGTTTGATAATCTAAATTCAACAGTACTATTATCAATAATTGCTGGTAATTCATCATTTAACTTTTTAATTAATGCATCACGTCTAAGTTCTGGGTTAGAATCAATGATTCTGGTACTAATTCTTGCCTCATTATATTCAATATTTATATATGGAGATAAAATTATATCTTTATATTCTTCTGGTAATTCTTTGTATAATAAAGCTAGAGTAAAGCCATCTAACTCTTTTCCTTTGTTAAGTAGTTTACCTGTTTTTAAAAGTGTTGCAAGAGATGAAACTTTTCCTATATTTGGATTTTTTTCCAGATAATTGTGAACTCTTGTAATTACATCCATTTTATCTTTTGTAAACCAATATTTCTCATCATTTGCAGATTCAGCAAACTCAGCTTCAAAATCACTAAAACCATCATCCGCGACAACTTGTTTTTTAGACTTTTCTTCTTTTTTAGCATCGAATTTGATAATAATATCTAAAGGTGTTGTTCCACCTAATTTATTATCAATAATTTCCATACCCTTATATATTTCTGTTGATTTTTTAAAATAGTTAATAAAACTATTTTCAACTTTTAGCTTCATAGTCCCTGTTAATGAAAAAGCAACTATTAAAACTGATACAATAATGATTAGTAAACCTTGCTTTTCAACAAGATTTGATGCTAAAATCATATATGTAGATTGATGCTTTTTATTTAAATCTCTATTTATTCTATTTGTCAAAATTAAAATTGCAGGAAATACTAAAAAAGAAATAAGTAATGAAATTGCAATCCCTGCACTCATCATCCAACCTAGGTTTTTTACAGGCTGAATTCCAGATAATACAAGTGAACCAAACCCAGCAATAGTAGTAATAATTGCAAAAAATGAAGGATTGAATTTAGAAAGAATTGTATTTAAAACTAGTTTATATTGATTTGCATTTTTGTATTTTAAACTTAATTCTCTATATCTAACAATCAAGTGTAAGACAATTGAAATAGTAATAATCAACTGCAAAGCAATAAAATTTGATGAAATTACAGTAACTTCCCATCCAAATAATCCCAAAGTCCCAGCTGTTGATATTACAGACATTGTACAAATAATTAGTGGCAATAAAATCCAAATAAATTGTCTAAATATTACCCAAAGAATTATGATTAATAAAAAAATTAGAGTATTACCATAAATAAATAAGTCATTTTTTACAAAGCCAATAACATCATTGGCAATCATTTCAACTCCGCCTAAAAATAACTTGCCATCATTTTCATATTTTTCTATAATTTCTCTAGCTTTTTTTATATTTTTGTGGTTTTCTTCTCTTTGCAGGTCTCTATATCTTTTAAACTCTATACTTACTTTTTCTAATTGGATTAAATCTTCTTTTGAAGCACTATTTTCTCTTTTTTTAGAAAGTAAACTATTTCTTTTTTCTAAAAGCTCAAAATATTTTTTATCATCTTTAAGATTTAAAACTATAGCAGTTGTTGTAAAATCTGAACTAACTAAAGAGTTTTTATATAATTCTGATTCTAAAAACTCTTTTTTTACTAAGTTTTTATCTATATCAGTATTTTCAATAGTTCTTACACCATCAACAAGTTTTCTTAATTCTTGTACTGGTGATTGAAGTAGAGGTACATTTAAAAGTGAAGTAACACTACTAACATTTTCAATTGTTTTAAGTTCATTTGTTAGTTTTTTTAAAGTGTTTAAACTTTCATCAGATAATAAATCATTATTAGGTTTATAGGTTACTATTAGGTAATCAGGAGTGTAATATCTTTTTGTAACTTCTCTAGAAAATTGTAAATCTTTATCATTATCAAGGAGAAGTGTTTCAGAAGAAGCATCTATCTCAAGCTTTGTAGCATTAAAACCTAAAAAACAAACACCAATTAAAACTAAAGCTAAAACTTTTAACGGGTGCTTGAGGATATAAGTATCATAAAACTTTTTTATCATTTATTTGAATTATTTTTATCTCTTAAAAAAGTTACTAATTCATCAAAAGTTTTATCTTTTAAGAATCCAGAAAATTGTTTTCTATATGTCTGAATTATACTAACGCCTAATAAATCAACATCATAAATAAGCCAACTATCTTCACTCTTTTCATAAAATTTATAGTTTATTTGATATTTCTCTTCTTTTCCAACTAATTGAGTTTTTAAAATAATTCTATTTGCTTTAGGTTGCTCTTTTCCTAATATTTCTACTAATTCATCAGTGTATAAATCAAGTTTTTCCACATATGAATTTTTTAATTTTTCAGTAAATATTTTAATGAAATTATCTTTTTTCTCTTGTGAAAGAAGATTCCATTGTTTCCCAAGTGATAGTCTTGACATTAATTCATAATCAAATATTGGATCCATTAAATTTATAATCTCTTCAGCTTTTTTCTCTTTTGCCAAATTTGAATCTTTTAATATCATTAAAACCTTATCAATAGTGTTACCCATTTTAGCTTCAATATTATCTTTTTGAAAGTTTGCATATGTAAAATTTAAAACTAAAAGTAATGAAAATAAAATTTTATACATCTATTATTCCTTAATTTGTTTTTCTCTATTTTGATTATAAACATCTCTTAAAAATGGATATAAATCTATTGCATCTTCCTTTAAATTTTCATATTGACCTAGTGTTAATGATGTACTATTTACAACATTTACACTTTTAATAGCAAAAGTTTGACCAATATTTTCTGGAATTTTGTATTTTAAATCCCCTGAACTATCAATAGGACTAACATAACCGTCGGCAACTAATCCAACAATATCTCTAAAATTTGATGGACCATAAATTGGAAGTACTATATGTGAACCACTTCCAAAACCATAATAAGCCAAAGTTTGACCAAAATCTTCATCTCTTTTATTTAAATTATAATCTTTTGCAATATCCATAAAACCTAATACACCAACAGTTGAATTTATTAAAAATCTTCCTGTTTCTTCTGCTGCATAATCAAATTTAAATTGTAAAATATTATTTAGAAATCGTATAGGAAATGTGATGTTTTCAAAAAAGTTTGATATTCCAACTCTTGCATTTTCAGGAATTACATCTGCATAAACTCTTGCAGTAGGGTTTAATACATTTGTATATAATTTATCATTAAAAGTTGTCATTGCTCTATTATAAGATTCGAAAGGATCAGAAATCTCTTTTTCTTCTTTAAACTCTGATAGAAAATCTTGTTTGTCATTAGAAGTGTTTTTTTCTTGAACTTTTACAAATTTATCTTTGCTAAAGTAAACATAAGTAACCCTTTGATCTTCGGGTATTGCTTCAAACTTCAAATCAGAAGTAACTTTATAATGGTTTGTTACACTACATGCGTTAAATGTAACAATTATAAATAAGAAAATAATAAAACTCTTCATTTGTTTATGGCCTTGCGTGTGTGTTATTGTGTGCGAATTAAGATAATAACTAAAAAAAATAAAAAAATAGCTTAAATTTTTTATATGAATGTTAATTATAAATTATTGGTTTATTCTACTTTTAATTACAAACTTGCTATAATCCCGAAATTTTAGAAATTATTGGAGATTTTTAATGGGTAGAGCCTTTGAATATAGAAAAGCAGCTAAGATGAAAAGATGGGGAGCAATGTCAAGAGTATTCCCTAAACTTGCAAAAGCAATTGAAATTGCAGCAAAAGCAGGTGGCGGTGATCCAGAGATGAACTCTGCACTTAGAACAGCAATCTTAAATGCAAAAGCTGAAAATATGCCAAAAACAAATATTGATGCGGCTATTAAAAGAGCTACAGGAAAAGATGCAGCAAACTATACAGATGTAAATTTTGAAGGTAAAGGTCCTCATGGTGTTTTAGTTTTTGTAGAAACTGCAACTGATAATAATACAAGAACTGTAGCAAATGTAAAAATGCATTTTAATAAAAACGGTGGGCAAGTAGTACCAACAGGTTCATTGGAATTTTTCTTTGATAGAAAAGCAATTTTTGAATTTAATAAACCTGAAGATATGGATTTAGAAGAGTTAGAATTAGAACTAATTGATGCTGGACTTGAAGAGATTGAAGAGGAAGATGGAGTTGTATTAGTTACAGCTGAATATACTGACTTTGGAACATTAAATAAAGCATTTGAAGATTTAGGTATTGAACTTACAAAAGCTGAATTAAAAAGAATTCCAAATAATCCACAAGAGTTTACAGAAGAACAACAAGAAGAGATTGGTAAACTTTTAGAAAAGCTTGAAGATGATGATGATGTTCAAGCTGTTTATACTAATATAGCATAAAAAAAGATAGAGGTTTCTCTATCTTTTAATTTATTTTATTCCCTAACATATTACTATTTATAATTGGTTTTTTAATTGTCTGATTTTGTGTTTTTTCAATTTTAGAGATGGCTTTTTTAATATTAGCAATTCTTGTTGTTGAACTTGGATGGGTTGATAAAAATTCTATACTTTCTTTTTTCCCTTTACTCATATTTTGCCAGAAATTTAAAGCTTCATAAACATTATATCCTGCTTCATGCATAAGATATATTCCTATTTCATCTGCTTCATTTTCTTGAATCCTTCCATAAGGTAATAAAACTCCATATTGGGCACCTAAGCCATAAGCAATATTAAAAGATTGTGATAGATGGGGAGCTTTTGAACTAATAAGTATATTTCCTATTAATTGTGCCCCTTGTGCAACCATCCCTGTACTCATTCTTTCAGCTCCATGTCTTGCAAGGGCATGGGCAATTTCATGGGACATAACAGTTGCTAATTGGTCATCATTTTTGGCAACTTCTAGTATACCTGTATATACAACAACTTTTCCTCCAGGTAGGCAAAATGCATTTTTTGCCTCATTTTTAACTAAGTTAAATTCCCATTTATAATCACTTCTATTAACAACATTAGCAATTCTTTGACCAATTGATTTTATTCTTCTTGATTCTATTGTATTTGTTATTACATCAGATTTTTTTAAAGTTTCTTTGTATGATTGTTCACCTAAAGCCATCTCCTGTGAGTGTGAAAGTAATATCATCTGACTTCTTTGTGTATAGGGAGCTTTATTAGTACAACCTGTTATTAATATAGAAAGTGTGAACAATAGAAATAAATTTCTTTTCATTTTTATCCTTTATTTATTTTAAAATCTGTCATTTCTCCAATAATATCGCCAAAAAAGACTACATCTTTTAAAATAGCAATACTACAAAAACCTTCATTATTTAAAGATAATAAAAGCTCCCCTTTTTCACTACCAAAAATTTTTTGATTTATGTAAACAATAAGTTTTTTCTCTTTTGAAGGGATAAATAAATTAATTTTTCCATCTATTTTATTTGCTCCAACTGCACTAAAGGAATAACTCTTTCCCTCTTTAAATTCTATTAGTTCTTTTAAGTTAAAAAATAGTGACAATAAATCATTTTTTGTGAAAAAACCAAGCTCATCTTTATGTTCATTGTAAAAAGTTTTATTTTCAAATTTCAGTTCATTGTTAACACTTTTTTTAATACCTTCATTTGTAGTCTTAACTAGAATTTTTTTATTCTTATAATCAAAGGTATATTCTTTCATTCTTGAACTATTGTTGTTTTTCTTGATTTTTACAAATTTTTTAGGGATAAATTTATTATCAATAAAACTACCTACGCTTTTATAAATTTCTATCCTATTATTAGTTAAAATTTTTGCTATACCAGTGGTTTTAGCTTCAATCATAATCTCATAGTCACTTTTATTATAAGTTAATTTTGTATGTGCAATACCTAAATCTAAAAATGAGCCATAGCTTATTGAGTAGTTTGCTTCTATTGTTTTGGCAAAAAGTATACAATTAGTAAAAATAAATAATAAAGTAATAAATCTTTTCATAATAAATTATATCATGCCTTTGTAGAAAAAATGTGAACTATCTTTTTTTTATTACATAAATTCCTTCAAAATCTAAACAAAGTTTTCCATCTTCAATAATCTCCCCTTTGATTTTTAAAGATGAACTATTTTTTTCTTTTAATTTTTTTTCAAAAAGTTTTATCTGTTCTTCTGAAGGTAAATAGCTAATACATTTAAAATCTTTTGTAATAGGTGCTCTATATGATATATCACTTTTTATTATTGCAATCATACAATTATCTAAGCCCAATTTTGAAGCTTCTAAATAACATACACACCAAGCTGAAATTGTGGCAATTGTATTTAAACTTCCTGCAAAACCTGTACCTTTGTCATTAATATTTGGTTTTAGAGGAGCTTTTGTAATTAAGTTATTATCATTTAATTCTTCAAGTGTTAATTGCATATATTTTGTCATAGGTATTTCACTATGAAGTTTTTCTTCAAGTTTTTTTAACATTTTAATCTCCTGATTACTTTATTATACAAAAATATATTTACTAAAACATGTACAATCCAAAAAAATAATGTACTAAAATTGTACAATGAAGTTTTAAAAATCATAATAAAAAAATTAAACTTAAATACAAAGATTAGATTTTGTTTTTAATTAATAGCAATTGTGTGTACTTATAGTAATCTTATGTAAAAATTGTATTACTTTTAGTAACTTTTATTTTAATTGTAAAAAAATGTATCCTTATTTACAAAAATTGTACATTCAAGCAAATAAACATTATGCTATACTAGTGCTACAAAATTACTAGGAGAAATCTATATGAGTTTATTAGCTACTTATAAAGCACATACACAAGAGAGATTAAATGAAGGTGGATTACCACCACTAGCTTTAACTGCGGAAGAAACTGCACAGCTAGTTGAATTATTAAAAGCAGATACTGTTGAGGAAGCAGATTACTGTTTAGAATTATTCAAAAATAAAATTAATCCAGGTGTTGATGATGCAGCATATGTAAAAGCTGCATTTTTAAATGATATTGTACAAGGAAATGTAACATGTTCAGTGATTTCAAAAACTGAAGCTGTTGAGATTCTTGGAACTATGATGGGTGGATTTAATGTTACTCCATTAATCGATGCTCTAAAAGTTGAAGAGGTTGCAGATATTGCAGCTACACAATTAAAAAACACTATCTTAGTATACGATGCATTCAATGATGTAAAAGATTTAATGGATGCTGGAAATGAAAAAGCAAAAGAAGTAATTGAATCATGGGCAAATGC
This sequence comes from Arcobacter arenosus, assembly GCF_005771535.1. Classification (NCBI taxonomy): domain Bacteria; kingdom Pseudomonadati; phylum Campylobacterota; class Epsilonproteobacteria; order Campylobacterales; family Arcobacteraceae; genus Arcobacter; species Arcobacter arenosus. Next base: position 122,943 of record NZ_VANU01000001.1, on the reverse strand, counting down.
TGAGTGGTTCACAAACAAACCAGCTTTAGAAGAAGAAATTAAATTAACTGTTTACAAAATTCCTGGTGAAACAAACACAGATGATTTATCTCCTGCAACTGTTGCGTTTACAAGACCAGATATCCCATTACATGCAACTGCAATGTTACAATCAAGAATGGAAAAACCATTAGAAAAAATGGAAGAATTAAGAGCTATGGGTAATCCTTTAGCTTACGTTGGAGATGTAGTTGGTACTGGTTCTTCAAGAAAATCAGGTATTAACTCTGTTCAATGGCATATGGGTAGAGATATTCCAGGTGTTCCAAATAAAAGAACAGGTGGTGTTGTAATTGGTTCTATTATTGCTCCAATTTTCTTCAATACTGCAGAAGATTCAGGATGTTTACCAATCCAAGCTCCAGTTGATGAATTAGAAACTGGTGATGAAATTATTGTAAAACCATATGCTGGACAAATCCTTAAAAATGGTGAAGTTGTTTCAGAATTTAAATTAGCTCCAAATACATTAACAGATGAGATGAGAGCAGGGGGAAGAATTCCTTTAATTATTGGTAAAGGTTTAACTGCAAAAGCTAGAGAAACTTTAGGTTTAGGAGCATCTGATATGTTCATTACTCCTGAGCAACCAGCTGATTCTGGAAAAGGATTCTCTCAAGCACAAAAAATGGTAGGTAGAGCTTGTGGTATGGAAGGTGTTAGACCTGGTATGTACGTTGAGCCAATCGCTACAACTGTTGGATCTCAAGATACAACTGGACCAATGACAAGAGATGAGATTAAAGAGCTTGCAGCATTATCTTTTGGTGCTGATATGGTTATGCAATCATTCTGTCACACTGCTGCTTATCCAAAACCAGCAGATATTAAATTAAGACATACTTTACCAGATTTCATCAACTCAAGAGGTGGTGTTACACTTAAGCCAGGTGATGGTGTTATTCACTCATGGTTAAATAGATTATGTTTACCAGATACAGTTGGAACAGGTGGAGATTCTCACACAAGATTCCCAATTGGTATCTCATTCCCAGCTGGTTCTGGTCTTATTGCATTTGCTGGTGTTACTGGTATGATGCCATTAACTATGCCAGAGTCTGTATTAGTTAAATTTAAAGGTGAAATGCAACCAGGAATTACTTTAAGAGATTTAGTTAACGCTATTCCATATCAAGCAATTCAAGATGGTTTATTAACTGTTCCTAAGAAAAATAAAAAGAATGTTTTTGCTGGTACAATTATTGAAATCCAAGGTTTACCAGATTTAAAAGTTGAGCAAGCATTTGAATTATCTGATGCAGCAGCAGAAAGATCAGCAGCAGCTTGTTCTGTTCAATTAAATAAAGAACCAATTATTGAGTACTTATCTTCAAATATCGCTTTAATTGAAAAAATGATTGAAGAGGGTTATGAAGATGCTAGAACTCTTCAAAGAAGAGCTGACAAAATGAAAGAATGGTTAGCAAATCCAGAATTAATTGAGCCAGATGCAGATGCTGAATATAAAGCAGTTATCGAAATTGACTTAAATACAATTACTGAACCAATCTTAGCTTGTCCAAACGATCCAGATGATGTTGCTACAATTTCTGAGATTTTAGCTGATGATTCTAGACCTAAGAAAATTGAAGAGGTATTTGTTGGTTCTTGTATGACTAATATTGGTCTTTTCAGAGCTTTAGGTGAAGTTCTTAAAGGTGAGGGTGAAGTTCCTGCTAAATTATGGGTTGCTCCTCCAACAAAAATGGATGAAGCTCAATTAACTGAAGAGGGTTATTATGCAATTTTTGCAGCAGCTGGTGCAAGACTAGAAATCCCTGGATGTTCTTTATGTATGGGTAACCAAGCACAAGTAAGTGAAGGATCAGTTGTATTCTCTACTTCTACAAGAAACTTTGATAATAGACTTGGTAAAAACTCTAAAGTATACTTAGGTTCTGCAGAAATGGCTGCGGTATCTGCATTACTTGGAAGACTTCCAACTGTAGAAGAATATATGGAAATTGTTCCTAAGAAAATTACAGAAGAAAACAAAGATGGGGTTTATAAATACTTAAACTTCCACCAAGTTTCTACTGACCACTTAACTACATTAGTTACTTCAAGATAATAATGAAACTCAAGCATATGCTTGAGTTTTCATGAATATTCATTTACTATTTATCTTATTAATAATATAATTTGAATAATAATACAATTTGAAAGTTTAGTAAGCTTCCTTAAAAGGATTTATTGTGTCTGCAAAAGAAGAAAAAAAGAATAATATTATAGAAAACTCTTTGAAACTTTTTTCAAAAAATGGTTTTTATAATACAACAATTCCAGATATTGCAAAAGCTATGAAAATGAGTGTTGGTAATATGTATAACTATTTCAAGTCAAAAGAAGAGTTAGCTAAATATGCCATAAAATACTCAACTAATGTATTGGCAATAGAGTTAAGAGAGATAAACCAAATGGATATCTCTTCAAAAGATAAAATCTTTGAGTTTACAAGGAAATATCTTGAAAATGTAAAAAAATCGCCAGAGGTTATAGAATACTTTTTAAGAGTATATCTTTCAAATAGAGAAGTTTTTGGTGATGGATGTGAAGGTTTCCTTTGCGTTAGTGATTTTGTTACTGAAGTTATGATTTTACTTGATGAAGGTGCTGCTAAGAAGGAGTTTAGACAACAAAATTTCTTCCCTGCATTTGGTATGATCATGGGAGCATTAGGTGGATTTGCTTTTCTTACTGGAGAAAAAGTTTTAGATAAAGATATTATGGATTATGCAGATGAAGTTGCAGAAAATATCTATAGAGCTTTAAAGTATGAAGAATAATAAAAAACCTAAAGTTTTATGGTTTCAAGCTGTAACTTGCAATGGAAATACCCATTCATTTTTAAGTGCTAACGAAAATAGGTTAGCGCTTTTTTTTAAATCTTTTGATTTGATTTATCATCCATCTTTAAGTACTGATGTATCTTTAAAAGAAATAGTTAATTCAAATGAGAAGATTGATTTTTTATTAGTTGAGGGTGCAATAAGTAAAGATGAAAAATTTTTTACTATCTCCGATTCTACTACATATGACCTATTTAACAAACTTATCAAAAAAAGTAAATATGTAATTGCTATTGGCTCATGTGCCTCTTATGGTGGACTACATCAAAAATTTGAAGAGAATAAAACAATAAAAGGTCTTCAAGATTCACTTGAAACAGAAAATCTATATATTTTAAAACATCCAATTGTAAATCTTACTGGTTGTCCTGTTCATCCTGAGTGGATATTTCAAACACTATTTTCATTAGTACAGTATAAAAAAATTGCCTTAGATGAATTAGGTCGTCCAAAAGAGTTATATTATGGTTTAGCTCATCATGGTTGTACTAGAAATGAATACTTTGAATGGAAAGTTGAGGGTTCATTTGGAGCAAAAGAGGGATGTTTATTTTACGAGCAGGGATGTAGGGGACCTATGACACACTCAAATTGTAATAAAGTACTTTGGAATGATGTTAGTACAAAAACAAGGGCAGGAATGCCTTGTATTGGTTGTACAGAATTTGATTTCCCAAGGGATAATATGTTTGAAACTAAAAAGAATATTGGTATACCAGATGAAGTGCCAATTGGAATAAATAAAAGAGCATATTTATCAATAACAGGTATTGCAAAAACTTTCAAAATTGAAAGACTTCACAAAAAGCTAATTGATTAATTTAATTTTTTTGTTTTTTGAACTTAAATAAATTTTAGTCCATTTATAATTACTCAAATTTTTTATATCAGATAAAATATCTATCTCTTTATTATTTAAATCAATAGTTTCTAGAGTATGTAAAACTAAAATATCCTCTCTTTTTGTTAGGGGTAAAATCTCTTTATTTATACTATCTAAAATAAATAGTTCAGAATGTGGTTCTTCTTGGTATCCTAAAACCAAATGATATTCATTGTTATGAAGATTATGTATCACTGAAAGTTTTGATTCATCAACACCAACTTCAATCAAAGTAAAATATTTGGCTATAACAAAATCCTCACAGTCTCCTGCACCTTTAATTATAAACTCTTTTCTAGTTGCCCAGTAATCTTTCTTGTTATAAATAGTTTCATCGCTTATATATGGATAAGTATTATAAAAATCATTAACTTCATTAAGTTTTATAAAGTCATCATCAACATCACTTAATGATTTTTTTAATTGTATCAAATCATTAATTCTTTCAAATATATTATTTTTTTGTGAAGAGTGAGATATTTTAATAAAATCATCATCTGTAATTTTTAAATCTTCTAAGGTAGAAGAAAAGAGTAAAGTTGTAGTTAATAATATAATTAGTAATAAGTTTTTCATTGGTGAATTATAATCAATTTATGATAAAATCTCAACTCATGAAAGGGAAATATGAAAACAGTTGACTTAGTAGAAAGAATTGAAGGGGAAGCGAAACTTGTTTGCTCTTGGGATGATGGGATTATAAACGATGCTAGAATGGAATTTTTAAACTTTAGAGGTTTTGAATTTATTTTAGAAGGAAAGTCTGCACTTGATGCACTTGTTTATACTCCTAGAATCTGTGGAATTTGTGGACAGGCCCATTTAAAAGCAACTGTTGATGCCCTTGAAAATGCTTATGAAAATATGGGTGAAAAATTAACTGTAACAAATAAAGCCAAACTATTACGGGAAATTGGTCTAAATATTGAGATGATTGATTCGCATATTAAATGGTTTTATTTATTTATTATGCCAGATATGGCAAAACTTTCAAAAAAAGAATATTCAAATTATGAACCATTTTCAGGTAAGAAATGGCTAAAAGGAACTGCAATAGCTAGTGAGATTATAAAATCCCTTGCAATTATTGGAGGACAATGGCCACATACATCTTATATGACTCCTGGTGGGGTTATGAGTGATCCTACTCTTTTAGATTTAACTACCATGGAAAACTATCTTGATAATGCAATTAGATTTTTTGAAGAAGAGTTTGCAGGAGTCTCTTTTGATGAGTATTTGTCTTTTAATAGTGAATCAGATTTAGAAAAAATCGGTTTAGATTTAAAAGATTTTATTGATATAAGTTTTGAAAAAGATTTCCATAATATTGGAAAAGCATATAATAGATTTATTGCCCTTACAAATTCTATATCTTTTAAAGCAGGAAAAAAGAATAAAAGATTAAATTGTAATTTGGATTTTAAAAATATTTGTGAAAGTACTAGATACACATTTAATGTTGATTCAAATAAAGAGTCTAGCCAAGCATATGGTTGGGCAAAAAATGTTAAGTATTTAGATAATTTTTATGAGACTGGACCCCTTGCAAGAGCTGTGATAAATGAAAGAAAATTTATTACAAAATTAAATAAAAAATTTGATGATTCTGTTCTAACAAGAGTAATGGCTAGAATGGATGAGTTTGCATATTTATTACATAAAACAAAAGAATTAATAAAACAAATTGATATCTCAGAACAAAGTTATATAAAACCAAAATTTTCTTTTAATATGGTAGATGAAACAACAGGTATATCATCTGTTGAGGCAAGTCGTGGTTCTTTATATCATGAAGTAAAAATCAAATATGGAAAAATAGATTCATATAATGTAATTACTCCAACTGTATGGAATTTAGGTCCAGGAGATAAAGATAATTATTCAATTGCTCAAAAAGCAATTATAGGAAATGACTCTATTGAAAAGGCAAAAATTGTATTAAGAAGTTTTGATGTTTGCTCTGTTTGCACAACTCATTAATTAAAAATTGTGTTAATATGTAACACTTAAAAAATAAAATTAAACTTAAATCTAATGAGTAAAAATATAAAAAAATAATAGACAAAATTAGTCTTATTTTATACTAAACCCAACAAAAACGACACTTTTGTGTCACACTCCCCTTTTTTCGGTTATTTAATGAATAATCATTCAACTTTTTTTAAATAAAAATCATAAGTTTTGCTTAAGTCTAAACGCGTTAATTTACATTTAATTAAATGAACATTCATTTAAATAAGACTTTTGGACTAAGGAGCAGTATATGGTTGATTCTCATGATATGGTAAAAAAAGTTTTTACCACCAATTCCTCAAGAATTGATACAAACAAAGGTGATGCATACTATAACAATTTGTTTGAACAGGCAAAGGCAAGGTTAAGTGCATTAAAAAAACAACCACCACTTAAAAATGTTGATATTATCGACGTTGTAGAGAGTGAAGGTGTAGATAGAAGAGATTTCATGAAGTGGGCAAGTGCAACTACTGCAACACTAATGTTACCTCCTATGTTTACTCCTCTTGTTGCAGAAGCTACAGAACTTATGAATAGAGTTCCTGTTATTTGGATTGAGTTACAAGATTGTGCGGGAAACTCAGAAGCAATTTTAAGATCTGCAACTCCCACTGTTGATGATTTAATTTTTGATGTTTTATCTTTAGAATATCATCACACACTTCAAGCGGCATCTGGTCATCAAGCGGAAGCTCAATTAGAAGATGCAGTTCATCATTTTAAAGGTAAATATTTACTTTTTGTTGAGGGTGCTATTCCAACAGCAATGGATGGTGGATATGGAACAATAGGACCTAGTGGTGAAACTTATATTGATAATTTAAAAAGATTATCTAAAGATGCAGCAGCTGTTGTAGCTGTTGGTACATGTGCAACATTTGGTGGAATTCCAGCAGCTGCTCCAAATCCAACAGGTGCTGTTGGTGTTATGGATATTGTAAAAGGTAAACCTATTATAAACATTCCTGCATGTCCTGCAAACCCTGCAAATATGGTAGGAGTTGTTTTACACTATGTTTTAACAGGTCAAATTCCTGAATTAGACTCACTTCTTAGACCAAAATTCGCATTTGGATATAGAATCCATGACAACTGTGAAAGAAGAGCACACTTTGATGCTGGTGAATTTGTTGAAGAGTGGGGAGATGTTGGAGCACAAAACAACTTCTGTTTATATAAAATGGGTTGTAAAGGTCCTATGACATTTAATAACTGTTCTATTATCAGATACAATGAAGGTGCAAACTGGCCTATTGGAGTTGGTCGAGGATGTATTGGTTGTTCAGAACCTGATTTCTGGGATAAATATGCTTATGAAAGACCAATGGCTGGAGCTAATATTAAAGCACCAACTGGTGGAGTAGAAAAAACTGTTGATGAGTTTGGTCTTGGATTATTAACAGCAACGGCAATAGGTATTGGTGTGCATGCAGTTACAAGTGCAGCAGTTGGAAAAAAATCAGAACATAGTGAAGATGGAGAATAAGAATGAGTAAACATGTAGTAATTGACCCAATAACTAGGATTGAGGGACACTTAAGAATTGAAGCAGTGATTGATGAAAACAATGTAATCACTGAAGCTTATAGTTCTTCAACTATGTTTAGAGGTATTGAAACGATTTTACAAGGAAGAGATCCAAGAGACTGTGGTCTTTTAGCTATGAGAATCTGTGGTGTTTGTACAGGTACTCACTATCAAAGATCAATTGAGGCTGTTGAGCATGCATTTGATGTTACAATTCCAAAAAATGCTAGAATTGTTAGAAACCTAATGCAAGGTGCATTATATTTACATGACCATGTTGTTCATTTCTATCACCTACATGCTTTAGATTTTGTAGATATTACAAAAGCATTAGAAGCTGATCCAAAGAAAACTGTTGAAGAAGCACAAAAATGGGCAAAACTTTCAGGTCAAAGATCATGGAAAGCTAGTGAAGATACTTTTATTGAAGTTCAAGAAAGAGTTACTAAATATGTAAAACAAGGAAGACTTGGTATATTTGGAAATGCTTATTGGGGAAGTAAAGCTTATAAATTAACTCCTGAGCAAAACTTAATTGGTTTATATCACTATTTAGAAGCTTTAGAATTACAAAGAAAAATTGCAAAAGCGCAAGCAATTTTTGGTGGTAAAAATCCACATCCACAATCAATAGTTGTTGGTGGTGTAACATGTGTTCAAGATTTAAAAAATCCAGCTAGAATTGCAGAGTTTAAAGATATTATCCAGTTAGCACAAAAATTTATTAAAGAAGCTTATCTTCCAGATATTTATATGGCAGGTACAATGTATGCTGATGAAGCATTAGCAGGAATTGGTGGAGGATTAGGAAACTTCATGTCTTATGGTGATTTTAGATTAGATGATTTACCATTTTATGAATCTTCTAAATTATTCCCAAGTGGTATCGTTATGAACAAAGATTTATCTAAAGTTTATGAATTAGATCAAACTAAAATTACTGAAGATGTAACACATGCTTGGTATGAAGGTAATACAAATCTACACCCTTATGATGGTGTTACTCATCCAAAATATACAGGTTTTGCTAAAAAAGAAAACAATATTGCTTACTTAGATACAGAAGGTAAATATTCTTGGATTAAATCTCCATTATACAATGATGAGAGAATGGAAGTAGGTCCATTAGCAAGAATGGTAGTAGGAGTTGCAAAAGGTGATGAAAGAATCACTAAATATGTTACGACATTCTTAAAAAATGGAAACTTGCCAACAAAAGTTTTATTCTCAACAATTGGTAGAACAGCTGCAAGAGCTATTGAATCTGAAATGATGGCTGATGAGATTATAAAATGGTGTGATGAACTTGCAGTTAATGTTGCTTCAGGAGACTTATCTACATGGACAGAGTTTGATTTTGATAAAGTTTCTAAAGATACTCAAGGTTTTGGTATGGCAGAAGCACCAAGAGGTGGTTTAGGTCATTGGGTTAAAATCAAAGATGGAAAAGTTGAAAATTATCAAGCTGTAGTACCATCTACTTGGAATGCGGCACCAAAAGATTACAAAGGTAGACTTGGAGCATATGAGGCATCTTTAATTGGTACTCCTGTAGTTAATCCAGATGAGCCATTAGAGATTATTAGAACAGTTCATAGTTTTGACCCTTGTATTGCTTGTGCTGTACACATTGTTGATACAAATGGTAAAGAATTAGCAGTTTATAAAGTAGATCCAATAGGAGGAAGCTGTGCCTAAAATGAAACGGGTTATGAGAATGACTCCAATTATGCGAACCATTCACTGGGTGAATGCGATTTGTATGGTTGTTGCAGTCATAACCGGTCTTTACATAGGATATCCATACTATCAAACATTAATTGCTGATCCAGCAGTTGATAAATATGTGATGGCATGGAATAGATGGGGGCATTTTATTGCAGCAATTATCTTTGATGTTTCTGCAATTTTAATTGGTTATTTATATCTATTTTCAAGATTTGAAAAACCATACAAAAAGATATTGCCAACAAAGAAAAACTTTATTGAGTTTTGTGAAGTATTCTTTAACTTGATTACTTTTAATAGAAGAAAAAAGTTTGATTCAACACATAGTGATTCTTATAACATTATGTTTTTTACACTTTTTCATATTCTATTAGTATTTATGTTATTAACTGGACTTCAACTTTATGTTCATGGCTTAGCATCAGGACATAGTTCAATTGGAGAGTGGTGGCCTTGGATGTTACATTTAATGACAGATTGGACATTAGATGTATTTGGTGGAAATATGGGTGTTAGAATTGCACATCATACAGCAATGTATTTGATTTTAATGTGGGTAATGTCTCATATTTATTATCAAATTTGGAGAACAATCTTCTGGAGAGAAGGTGATATTAATATCGTATTTGGTGGTTACAAATTTGCAAATAAATCATCAAAAGGTGAAGATAAGTAGTAAGTCAAATTAAAATTGACATAATAGGCTGTAGTTTTAGCTACAGCCTATTTTTTTTCTTATAATATAAGAATACAAGAATATGAGAATTTAAAGCTAGGAAAATTGATGAGAAATATTGTAATTGGTGTTGGAAATGTACTATTTAAGGATGAGGGTGTAGGTATTTTTGCATCTAAATATTTAGAGGAAAACTATGACTTTGAAGGTGACTTAGAAATTATAGAGGGTGGAACTTTAGGTTTTAAACTTATGACATATTTCCAAGAGTATGATAATGTAATTATTTTAGATACAGTTTCAATTGAAGATAAGCCAGGTGAGATTTTTAGATTACCATCTGATGTATTATTAGGACTAGGTCAATATAGAAAAACAGCTCATGAAGTTGAGATTGTTGAGATGCTTGAGATAGTATCAGTTTTAGAAAATCATGCTGAGGTGACTATTTTAGGAATTATTCCAGAAGATATAGTAAGTGTAGAAATAGGACTTACAAAAAAAATTGAAGAGAGATTTGAAGAGTTTATTTTACAAACTATTAAAGAATTAGATAGTATTGGTATAAAAGCAATTAAAAAAGATAATAAAAGCGTAAAAGATATAGGACTTCAATTAATTGGAAGTTATAACGGGGAGCATTTAAGTAGAATCCCTAATGAGGAAGATACAACATGGAGTTAATTTATAAAATAAATTTCAATAGTACAAATTTTTATTTCAAAGATATAATAGATAGTTTAATAAAAGAATCAGAAGTTTTAGCACAAACAAAAATGTATAGAGGTTTTATTCTTATTATTTGTAATGATACACAGGAAAAAATAGAAGGGTTTTTTAGTATTTTAGAACAAAAACTTCCTTTATCAATTTTTTTAGAGAGTGCAGAAGTTATTGAATCTTTTAATTATAATGATTATGCAGAACTAGAAGATAAAGGTGTTAAAATTAATCTTTCTTTACTGACTAATGATGAGATTAAAAATATTATAGTTGAAAATAACATAGATTTTACAAATGATATCAATAAAATAAAAGATGGTGGAATATCTAGGTTTGAAACACACAATGGTTTAAAAGATATATTTTTACCATCTGTTGAAAATAGGGAATTTTTTGAAAAAAAAGGTAAAGAGGTTAAACTTTTAATTACTGATGTAAATTCACTTACAAACTTAGTTGAACTCTCACAAAAAGATTTACAACTTCTTTGTTCAATTGAAAGACCATTAGTAAAATTAAAATTTAAACTTTTACAAAATTCAAAGGGTGAATATTCAAGTACAAGATTTATTTATGCAAAAATTCCAGATGATAAAGAAACATTACTTTTTGCAGATGCCTTAAAAAAAGAGGGTATAAATTTTGTTTTATATGTTAATGATGATGTTTATCAGGATGGTTTGAAAGTAAGTTATAATGATAAACAAAATATTATAATCCATGGTGAAAAAGGGATTTTCCCAAAATATGATTATCAATTAAATAGACAAGTTAATTCTTCTAATGATTTTTTTGAAGAGTATGGTTCAGTATTTAAAGCATCAATTGCACAACTTAATAAAAGAGTAGTACCAACAATTGGAATCTATTTCTCTTATGAAAGTGATGAATCAGCAATTAAAATCAATATTCCAACAACTGGAGAAAAAGATGTGATTTTAATTCCAAATGTAATAAATAGTGTAAAAAGATGTTTAGAAGATATTGCCTCAATTGATGAACATTGTGAGAGATTAATAACAAACTACAAGAAAAAATTTCCTCAATATTTTGAAAAAGAGTTTATAAATAAAGATGTAGATGGGTTCGAGTCAATCTTAAATTTATTAGCTTATGTGTTAGGAATGAAAAATAGAAAACAATTTGAAGATACAGCTTTAATGTTTGGTGGGAAAAGTGGTCTACAAGTTGATATGAAAATTATGCAAATTGATGGCAAAAACTATTTAGATTACAGAAGAATTATCCAAAGTATAATGAGTTATAAAATGGCAGATGTTGATGAAACTATGTTAGCTTATTCATTTTATGAATCTTTAGTAGATTTTATGGAAGAAAATATATCAAAAATATCTGAAGAGATTAAATCAAAAGATTTAATTCTTTGTGGAAACATGTTCTCTAACTCAATACTTCTATCTAAATTAGATAAAAAATTAAATAATATAAATATTCTTATCCCTAAAGAATATCCAATAGACTTATAATTGAAATATAATTATAAATAAACTAAATACAATTGAGATTTATTAGTTTAACTAATAAATCTCAACTACTAAAAAAACAAAAAATTAACCTCAATTATGTAAAATTTATGTAATAAAAATATTCCTGAACAATGCTAAAAATAGGCATTTGTGACACTAATATGACATTTTATAAAAATAAAGAATTATAATTTCAGATAAATTTAAAAAAAGGTCTGAACTTTTAGTTAAAGTTAAGTTTAAGTCATGTAAGATTTGTTAAGTTAAAAAAAAATGAATATTCATTTATGGATAGAATTTGTAAGTTTATTTTAAACTTACTTAAAAGATGCTTTTATTATGAATGAATGTTTATTAATTGAAAGGAAAAAAGAGTGAAAGATTTAGGTTTATTTCAACAGCTCTCTGAAAGATTAGAGAAACTTGAAAAATTACCAAGAATGGATGAGTCAAAATCTATTCCTAAGGTATTAGAAGAAAAAGGTATATCAAGAAGAGATTTTATGAAGTGGGCTACAGCTGTTACTGCAATGCTAGCATTGCCTGGTAATTTTACGCCACTTGTTGCAAAAGCTGCTGAGTTGAGTGATAGATTACCAGTAATTTGGTTACATATGGCAGAATGTACTGGATGTTCTGAATCATTATTAAGGACTGATGCACCTACTATTGATTCATTGATTTTTGATTTTATTTCATTACAATATCATGAAACATTAATGGCAAGTGCAGGTTGGCAAGCAGAAGATAATTTAGAACATGCAATCGAAAAATATAAAGGTAACTATATTTTAATGGTTGAAGGTGGAATTCCTCAGGGTCAAAATGATTTTTATCTAACAATTGGAGGAAAAGGTCATACTGGTGAACATTCTGCAAAACATGCATCTGAACATGCAAAAGCAATTTTTGCAATCGGTACATGTTCTTCATTCGGTGGTGTACAAGCTGCAATTCCAAATCCAACAGGAGCAGTTGCTCTTTCAAAAATCACTAATAAACCAGTAATTAATGTTCCAGGATGTCCTCCAAGTGAGAAAAATATTGTTGGTACTTTATTACACTTTATTTTATTTGGAACACTTCCAGCTTTAGATGCATATAATAGACCAAAATGGGCTTATGGATTAAGAATTCATGATTTATGTGAAAGAAGAGGTCACTTTGATGCAGGTGAATTTGTTGAAGAGTTCGGTGATGAAGGTGCTAAAAAAGGTTATTGTTTATATAAAGTAGGTTGTAAAGGACCTTATACTTTTAATAACTGTGGTAAAAATAGATTTAATCAACATACTTCTTGGCCAATTCAAGCAGGACACGGTTGTATTGGATGCTCTGAACCAGATTTCTGGGATACTATGGGACCATTTGAAGAACCAGTTGCAGATAGATTATATAATACAGTGTTTGGTGGCCTTGGAGCAGACGCAACTGCAGATAAGGTAGGAACAGGGTTATTAGCTGTTACAGGTATTGGTATAGCAGCCCACGCAGCACTATCAACATTTAGAAAACCAAGAACAGAAGAAGAGGAACATTAAGATGGCAAATAAAAGAGTAATAGTAGACCCAATTACAAGAATTGAAGGACACTTAAGAATTGAGGTTGAAGTTGATGAAAATAATGTAATTCAAAATGCTTTTTCTTCAGCAACATTATGGAGAGGGCTTGAAACTATTGTAAAAAATAGAGATCCTAGGGATGCAGGTTTTCTTATGGGAAGAATTTGTGGTGTTTGTACATATTCTCACTATAGAGCTGGAATTGAAGCTGTTGAGGATGCATTAGGGATTAAAATTCCTTTAAATGCACAATTAACTAGATCTTTAATGAATCAAGCATTATTTATCCATGACCACCCAGTACATTTTTATCATTTACATGGACTTGACTGGTGTGATGTTGTTTCTGCACTTGATGCAGATCCTGCTTTAGCTTCTAAGGAAGCTTTAAAATATACAAAATATCCTGTTGCGACTGGTGAAGGTGATTTATTAAAAGTAAAAGATAAATTAAAAGCTTTTGTTGAAAAAGGTGACTTAGGGCCATTTGCAAATGCATATTGGGGACACAGTACATTTAGATTAACACCTGAGCAAAACTTAATTGTAGCTTCTCACTATCTTAAAGCTTTAGAGATTCAAAGAACTGCTGCACAATTAATGGCGATTTTTGGTGGAAAACAACCACATCCACAAAGTTTAACTGTTGGTGGTGTTACTTGTATTATGGACTTATTAGATCCAAGTAGAATGGGTGAATTCTTAGTTAAATTTAAAGAAGTTGCAAACTTTGTAGAAAATGCTTATTATGCAGACATTAAAATGGCAGGAGCAGCATATATTGGTGAACCAACTGTAACTGCTGAAGCTGGTGTTATGAACTTTATGGCACACAATACTATGCAATTAAATCAAACAGAATATCTTTTTGATGCAGGTATTATTTTAAATGGTGACCTTAGTAAAGTTTATGAAATTGATGAGAGTTTAATCACAGAAGAAGCTACTCATGCTTGGTATGAAGATAATGAACCTTTACATCCATATGAAGGTAGAACTAACCCTAAATATACTGGTTTACAAGATAGAATGACTGTTGGACCAAAAGGTGAAGATATTCAATCTAAATCAGTTGATGATAAAGGTAAATATTCTTGGATTAAATCACCTAGATATGATGGTAAAGCAATGGAAGTTGGACCTTTAGCATCTATGTTAGTATCATATGCAAAAGGAAATCAAAAAATTAAAAAAATTGTTGATGATTTCTTAGCTGAAACAGGATTACCTGTAGCTGCATTATTTACAACTTTAGGTAGAACAGCTGCTAGATGTTTACAAACTAAAGCAATTATTGACCATGGTTTAGAAACATTTAACACATTAATTGAAAATTTAAAAGTAGACCAAGAAACTTGTGCTCCTTATTCTATTGATAAAAATAAAGAGTATAAAGGGAGATTTATTGGTGATGTTCCAAGGGGAATGTTATCTCACTGGGTTAGAATTAAAAATGGTGTGATTGAAAACTATCAAGCTGTTGTTCCTTCAACATGGAATGCAGGTCCAGAAGATTCAAAAGGTATTAAAGGTCCTTATGAAGCTAATTTAATTGGAATGAAAGTACAAGATATTTCTCAACCATTAGAGATTATTAGAGTTATTCATAGTATGGACCCATGTATTGCTTGTGCTGTTCATGTAATGGATACAAAAGGGAACGATTTAGGTGTTTACAAAGTAGACCCTATATATGGAACTAGCTGCTAGGAGCAAATTATGATAAAAAAACATTATGAATTTTCGTATTGGTTGAGAATTACTCACTGGGTAAGAGCTCTTGCAATAGTAATTTTAACAGCAACTGGTTTTTATATAGCGTATCCATTTATATCACCTGCTCACTCTGGTGGAGAGCCTGTGTTATTTTTAAATGCTTTAACTAGATCTTGGCATGTTATTTTTGGGTTTATGTTAATTGCTGTTACAATTGGAAAGTTTTATTTATTTATTTTTGATAAGCAAAGTAAAGTAGAAAGAGATTCTTTTTGGGATTTTATTAATCCTAAAATTTGGATTCAACAAATTGGGTATTATTTATTAATCACAAAACATCCACATGGAAAAGGTGTTTATAACCCACTACAGTTTATGGCTTATGCGGGGGTATATATATCGATTGTTATGATTTCATTAACAGGATTAATCCTTTATGTTCATGTATATCATGAAGGTATGGGTGGTTTTTTGTTTGATTCTATGAGATCATTGGAAGTAATGATGGGCGGTTTAGCATTTGTAAGAGAATTACACCACATTTTTATGTGGATTTTTATAATCTTCTTACCAATTCACGTTTATCTTGCAGTATTTAACTCTGTACATGGGAAACAAGGAGCGATGGACTCAATTATCTCTGGTTACAGATGGATAAAAGAAGACAAAAAGCACTAATATGAATATATTAATTTTAGGAATAGGAAATATCCTATTCCAAGATGAAGGAATTGGAGCTCATTTTATTCATTATCTTGATGAAAAATATGAATATAATTCCGATGAACATACTATTAGTATTGTTGATGGTGGAACATTAGCCCATAGGCTAATTCCACTTATCATCAAATATGATAAAGTTTTTGTTGTTGATTGTATTGATGCCTTAAATTCAAAACCTGGTGATGTTTATTTCTTTGATTATTTAAAAGCTCCTGCTGAAATTGATTGGCAAGGTAGTGCTCATGAAATTGAGATGCTTCAAACTTTGAATATGATTAAGATGAACGGAGACTTACCAAGTACGAATGTATTGGGAGTTATCCCTAAAAGAGTTGCGGATGATACAACTTTTGAATTAAGTGAAGAGATTATAAAAGCTATTCCTACAATGGAAAGTACAATTATCAAGGCACTAAAAGATTTAGGTGTAAATATTTCAGTTAAAAATGAAAATTTATCAATCGTTGAAATAGCTAACAGCTCATATAAAAGAGAGATTATAAATGGTCCTGCAATATAAATTTAAATATACATCTAATAACAATAGTTTAATAACTATTTTAGATAATATTTTAGCAAAAAAACAGACCACTTATAATCTTTATAAAGAGGATGATTTTCTTTTTTTACATATAAAAGATGAAGAAGAGAATATATTAAAAATTTCAGATGAATTATCAAATGAACTTCCAATGTCAATATTTTTGGAAGATTATACATTAGAAGTTGTACCACAGTTTCCAATTGTCAACTATCACTATACTCCTGATAGTTTCAGAAAGTCTTACTGTTCAAATTGTTTAACCAAAGTAGAAAATAATGAGTCTAAATTTTTCTACAACCCCTTTGTAAATTGTGAAACTTGTGGTACAACTTGTGATGTAGAAAAAATAGAGATAATTTCAAATAATGAAGAGTTTAATTACTCAAATTATAAAGAGTTTTTTGAAAAACTTGCATTGGAAATATCTTTAAATAAAAAAGTAAAAATAAATAATTATGTATTTACAAAATTTACAAAGTTTGAAAAAGAAAATGAAAAAATTCTTTGTACGAATCTTGATAAATTATCTAATATAGTAGTTGGTTCAAAACAAAAAACTGCTCTTTTATTAAGTTTAGAGAAGCCAACAATCTCTTTTAATATAAATGCAATATATAAAGCAAATAATGATTGCTTAATCAATAAAGTTGATATCAAAGCACCTTGGAATATCTTTTATTATCTATTATCAAAGGAATTAGCAGCTTTAAATATAGATTTTGTGAAGTTTGAAGATAGTGAAGATTTTGATTTATCAATCAATTTTTCTGATATTGAAAACAATACAAAAATATCTGTAACTGAAAGTAAAATACATTTTTTAGAAAATAGTTTTTATGATAAAAGTTTAGATGAACTGTATAGAAAATTTGATGAAAAATCAAAAGCGCAATTTATGGTTTTACTAAGTGAAAATGAGTTATTTGAAAAATCTATAATCAATATCTATGCCTCTTCTAAATATGATATGGCAATGTCTTTATATTCTCCAAGAATAGATGGTGTAATTGATTTAGTATCTTTTAAAATCCCTAAAAGTGTTAATGAAATTTTTGAAGGTATAAAAAAAGAAGAAAATGGTGAAAGATTATTAGAGAGTTTTAAAGCTAAATTTGAAAAAGAGTATGAAAATAGTTTAAATACAGATATCTCTTGTATTAAAGATAATTCTTTAAATTCCTTACTACAAATACCTGGAACTATTTTAGGAATAGATAATATTTATGAAAAAGCTGCAAGTGCTTTACTTCCAAAAGGTCCTAGAATAGATTATAAAATTATAGATAAAGAAAAATTATTTAATAAAGAGTTTGATTTTATTAAACTTGTAAAAAGTGGAATGAGTTTTAAACTTGCTGGGGTAGATGATAAAACTTTGGCCTTAGGATATGTAGAAAGTTTTATATATTTCTTATCTGATTTAATTGACGATGTTAATGAAAATTTTCCAGTAGATGGTATATCTTTAAGTGGAGATTTAATTGCAGATGAATTTTTTAATAAAATCTTAAAACTAGCATTAACTACAAACTTCAAATTATATTATAATAAGGATTTTCCAATACAATTATAAAAAACTAATTTGGAAAAGAATGAAATCTATACAAATACAAGTAAAAGGTATTGTTCAAGGTGTTGGATTTAGACCGTATGTTTACAATCTAGCCTTGAAAAATAAGCTTTTTGGCTGGGTTAATAATGATGATCAAGGTGTAAATATTGCATTAGAAGGTGATACTTTAAATCTTGAGAACTTTTTAAACACTTTAAAAAATTCTCCACCACCACTTGCTAAAATTGATTCTATTAGAAGTGAAGAAAAAAAACTTCAAAATTTTAAAAGTTTCGAAATTATTGAGAGTAAAACTACTTCAAATAAATCAACAATTATAAGTCCTGATATGGCTATTTGTGATGATTGTATTGATGATATAAATAATCCTGAAAATTTTAGATATGAATATGCTCTTACAAATTGTACAAATTGTGGACCTAGATATTCAATTATAAATACAGTTCCCTATGATAGATGTAATACCTCAATGGCAAAATTTAAAATGTGTTCAAAATGTGAAGAAGAATATAAAAATCCATTAAATAGAAGATATCATGCACAACCTGTTTCTTGTGAAGTTTGTGGTCCTAAAATTGCTTTGTATAATAATAAAAATGAACAATTGTCAAAAGATATTCAAAGTATAATTGATATTGCGCAAAAAATCAAAGAGGGAAAAATAGTTGCTATTAAAGGTTTAGGTGGCTTTCACTTAGTTTGTAATGCTTTGGACGATAAAGTAGTATATGAGTTAAGAGATAGGAAAAATAGACCAACAAAACCCTTTGCTGTTATGTTTAAAAATCTAGAGCAGATAAAAGAGCATACTACTTTAACAAAAAAAGAAGAAGAGATTATTACTTCAAAAGAGAAGCCAATTACTTTGGTTAAAATGAAAAATATAAACTCAACAAAGTTAAGTAAATATATTGCCCCAAATATAGATAGACTAGGTTGTTTTATTGCTTATACACCACTACATCATCTATTATTTAAGTATCTAAATACTCCTATTGTTGCAACTAGTGCAAATTTATCAGATGAACCTATATTAAGATTTAAAGATGAAGTTATAGAAAAGTTAGGTGGTGTAGTAGATTTCATACTTGATTTTGATAGAGATATAATAAATGCCTGTGATGATTCCGTTGTTCAAGTTGCAAATGATGATATTTTAGTTTTAAGAAATGCAAGGGGGTATGCACCAACAAGTTTGAAACTTTCTTCAAAAACAAATAAGAAAATATTAGCTCTTGGGGCAAATCAAAAATCAACAATTGCTTTAGCTTTTGAAGATAATTTAATCTTATCACCCCATATAGGGGATTTAGGTTCTATAACTTCAATAGAATATTTTAATAGAACAATTAAAACCTTTAAAAGATTTTATGATTTTGAACCAGATTTAATAGTTTGTGATAAACACCCAAATTATGAAAGTACAAAATGGGCAAAAAATCAAGGAATTGAAACTATAGAGATTCAGCATCATTATGCTCATGTTTTATCAACTATGGCTGAATATAATTTAGATGAAAAAGTTTTAGCTTTCTCTTTTGATGGAACTGGTTTTGGTGATGATGGAAATATTTGGGGTGGTGAAGTTTTTATTGCAGATAAAAAAGAGTATAAAAGGGCTTATCATCTAAATTATTTTAAACTTTTAGGTGGCGAGAAATCAATTAAAGAGCCTAAAAGAGTTGCCTTATCTTTACTATTTGATAATTTTTCATTAGAAGAGATTTTACTTTTAGATAATCCAACTGTAAAAGCTTTCTCCCAAGGTGAAATTAAAATAATGCATACAATGTGGCAAAAAGGTTTAAATGCTCCAAAAACTTCTTCTATGGGTAGATTATTTGATGCAATAGCTAGTTTAAGTGGTATTGCCCAAATTCAAAGTTTTGAAGGAGAAACTGGTTTACAAATAGAGATGGCTTATGATAAAACTTGTAATAAATCATATAGATATAAACTAGTTGATGAAATTATTGATTTATCTATTTGTATTAAAGAGATAGAAAAAGAGAAAAACAAGATTTTAATTTGTAGTAAATTTATAAATATGCTTGTAGATTTGGTAATCGAAATTTCTAATAAATTTAATGATTTACCAATAGTTTTAACTGGTGGAGTTTTTCAAAATAAAACTTTACTTGAAGAAATTAGTAAAAAACTAACAAAACTAAATAAAAAATACTACTACTCTAAAAAAATCCCACTAAATGATGGAGGTATTTCAATAGGCCAGATTTATTCTCAACTAAATTAGTACAATTAAACTAAAAAGATATATAATAAAATTACAAATATTATTATATAAAAGGATTTTTCATGTACCTATTTAGAATAATAGTTCTTGCTTCTTTTTTTTGTGCTGCTGCATTTGCTAATTCTTCTTTAATTAATCTTGGCTCAGATATCAAATATACTTATGAGACTAAAAGAGCTGAAAATAAATCTTCTTCTTATCCTAAAAATATTTTACTACCACAAGTTAAAGATTATGCAATAAGAAGACTTGACTATAAAAAATACAATGAAGTTCTATTTAGGATAAATAAAAAGAAAGTCAAAAAAAATGGTGAGTATTGGAAAGCAGATTATTTTAATATTACAAAAGATAACACTGATTTTAGACCTATAATTTCAAAAGAGTATAAAGACAAGATAATTAAGCTTGGAGCAACAATAGTTGATGATAAAGATTACTTTTTTATTTTTGAGTATGTTGATGGTAAAAATAAATATCTAACAGAGTTTAAAACTTATAAAAGATCCTTTTCATTAAAAATGGTAAAAGAAGAGGTTTTTGTTCAAGACTTAGTACTAAGTCCTGACAAAATCAAGGCACAACTAGATACTGAAGGGAAAATCACCCTAGATGGTGTATATTTTGATTTTAATAAAGCTACACTAAAAAAAGAATCCCTAAAAGCAATACTTTCAGCTGTAAACCTTATGGAAAAATATCCAGATTTAGTAATATCAGTTCAAGGACATACAGACTCAAAAGGAAATGATAAATATAATAAGGAACTTTCCTTTGAAAGGGCAAAATCTGTAAAAGATGCAATTATAAAATATGGTATAAATAAAGAAAGATTAAACTCAAAAGGTTTTGGAGAGGAAAACCCAATTGCTTCAAATGATACAGATGAAGGAAGAGCAAAAAATAGAAGAGTTGAACTTCATAAAATTAGTGGTGGAGATAAAAAAGCAGTAATTGATATTAATTTTATTAAACCCCTTGAAAACTCTGTTATTAGTCTAAACACTACTTATAAAGATGAGAAGCTAGTTATTTATAAAACAAAGCCTTATTTTAATAAAAAAGAAGTTTTAACTTTTATTGGTTCTATAAAAAGAATTGACTATAAAATAATGAAAGATGGCAAAAAAGATAGTACTTATTCAAGAAAATCTATTATAAAAAACTATAAAAATATATTGCCACTTTATAATGCAAAAATACTAGGGAAATATTCAGATTCAGTATATTTTGAGATTAAAGATAGAGGTGATGGAAAAAAAGTTTATGGAAAAATAGATGCTTATAGTGGGAGTTATAATATATTTTTTTTAATAGAGGATTAAAATAAGATACTAAATGTATCTTATTTTATAGTGTAACTTCATTTGGTTTAACTTTTTTCTCTATAAAAAATGCTCCAAATGGAATTAGTGATAAAACA
Source organism: Arcobacter arenosus (assembly GCF_005771535.1). Lineage (NCBI taxonomy): Bacteria > Pseudomonadati > Campylobacterota > Epsilonproteobacteria > Campylobacterales > Arcobacteraceae > Arcobacter > Arcobacter arenosus. The sequence continues at coordinate 101,216 of NZ_VANU01000001.1, read as the reverse complement.
AAAAGTTGAAAAACTAATCCAACATCCCATGATTTTTTAATCTTAGCTTCAAATAAAGATATCATAAAGATAATAAACAAGACTCCATGAATCATCCCAAAGATTTTAACAGGATATGGGTTATCTCCAATATATTTTATAGGCATAGCTATAAATACTAAAAGCAAATAAGATAATCCTTCAATTGCAGAAATAATTCTAAATCGACCTAATGCATCTTTTATCATAATAGTTTTCCTAAAATTTTTTGAAATTATATATAAATATATTTATAGTTTCTTTAGTTTTTAATATTGATATTTTTCTTTAGTTTTCATAATTCAAATACTTCTATTGGTATTTATAAAAAATAGTTTTTAATATCTCTATTTGTTTGTTTTGTAAATAAGTAAATTTAAATTCACACTCTTTTAAATAATAGAAGAAGTTGTTTTCATTCACCCCTTTATATTTTTTCAAATTTTCCTCTAAGTATTTCCAAAAAACATTTAATGGTGTTGAGTAAGAGTATTGGGAATAGATTCTATGCCATTTTAAATATTTTTCAAACTCTTTATCATCTTCTACTGTATTATGTCTTGGGAGTTTTGGCATTAACAAAGTAAAAACTTTTTTGTTTGAATAAAAACCTAAAATATTAATAGCGTTATAAAGAGATCTTTTTTTATTCTTTTTTTCTCTATTTGTAAAATAATAAAACTCTTCATATGAGCTATTATCATTGATACTATTATAATGTTCATTTTCTAAAAAATTAGCAATCAATTTTCTAAATAACATATATCTATTTTGGACAGTTCTATAATTAAGTTTAAGAATTTTGGAGCATCTATTTGCACTTATATTATTACAAAAAAATTCAATTATTCTAAAATCTATTTCAATTTTTCTTATGGAAAATTTTCTATTACAAGTACTACATTTTTTATAATTGTTTTGAAGAATATAAAGTCTTTTTGAATCACAATAGGGGCAATTTTTAATTTCCATTTTAAAGTCATCTTTAGTATTTTTATTTTTATAAGAATAACTTAATCTAACTAATAGTTTACTTGTTCTAAAAGTACACAAGATGTGTCTCTTATTAGTTTGAATAAAGTTTCAATAGACTACACTTTCTAAAATGAACAATAATTCACAAGAATTTAAAGGATAATATATGTGTAAAGATTGCGGTTGTACAATAGCGGGTGATGCACATCACCATCATCATGATCATGAACATTCACACCATGAAGGTAGTTCTTCTCACCAGGCAGCTCATGAAACTCTTCATCATAATCCACAACTAAATGATGCAAAAACAGTTTCAGTAATTCAAAAAATATTAGATAAAAATGACCATGAGGCAGCTCATAACAGAGTTCATTTTGATAGTCATAAAGTATTAGGAATAAATCTTATGTCAAGTCCAGGAAGTGGAAAAACAACACTTCTAGAACATATGGCTGATATTGCTGATTTTAAATATGGTGTTGTTGAAGGTGATTTAGAAACTAATAGAGATGCGGATAGATTACTTGCAAAAGATATTAAAGCTGTACAAATTCAAACAGGAAGTGCCTGTCATTTAGATGCATTTATGGTTCACAAAGGATTACACGACATGCCTTTAGATGATTTAGATGTATGTTTTGTTGAAAATGTAGGGAATCTTGTATGTCCTGCATCTTACGATGTTGGAACTCATTTAAACATTGTATTAGTTAGTGTTCCAGAAGGTGAAGATAAAATTGCTAAATATCCAGTTATGTTTAGAGCCGCAGATTTAATTCTTTTTACAAAAACAGATTTACTTCCTTATTTTGAATATGATTTAGAAAAAGAGAAAGAAACAGCTAGAAAACTAAAACCAAATGTAGATATCTTGGAAGTTTCAACAAAAGATGAAGAGAGTTTAAAAGCTGTTGTAGAGTGGATTAATTTTAAAAGGAGAATGAGATAATGTGCCTTTCTATTCCTTCAAAAATTAAAAAAATAGATAAAGAAAACAATGTATGTACTGTTGATACTATGGGAGTTGAGAGAAACGCTTCTTTAGATTTAATAGATCAACCAGTAGAAGTTGGAGATTATGTTTTAATACATATTGGTTTCGCCATGAATAAAATTGATGAAGAAGATGCTTTAGAATCTTTGGCTATTTATCGTGAAATAATTGAAAAAATGGAAGAAGAGGATAGGCAACAAGCAATTTTAGATGGGGATAATTGCCCTAATAGGTGAAAAATATGAGTGAATTAAAATTAAAAGATTTATATGATGGATTCCGAGATCCTAAAACGGTAAAAGCTTTAAAATCCTTAGTTGATAAAGAAGCTTCAAAAATTGATAAAACAATAAGGGTTATGGAAGTTTGTGGGGGACACACTCATACTATTATGAAATATGGTATAAACCAATTGATGCCTAAAAATTTAGAGTTTATTCATGGTCCTGGATGTCCTGTATGTGTAATGCCAAAAGAAAGAATTGATCATGCATATATCTTATCTTTACAAAAAGATGTAATCTTAGTAACTCTTGGAGATATGATCAAAGTTCCTGGTTCAAAGGGAAGTTTACAAGATGCTAGAAGTAGGGGAGCAGATGTAAGGTTTGTTTATTCACCACTTGATACTATTAAAATAGCCCAAGAAAATCCAGATAAAAAAGTGATTTTCTTTGCAATAGGTTTTGAAACTACTACACCAATGACAGCAGCATTACTTGAACATGTTAGTAAAAATAAAATTGCAAATGTTTATTTTCATATAAATCATATAACAGTTCCTGAACCAATGAGAGCTTTACTTGATAGTGATGACTGTAAAATTGATGCTTTTATAGGTCCTTCTCATGTAAGTGTAATTACAGGAAGTAAAATATACCAAGAGTTTATTGATATTTATAAAAAGCCTGTTGTAGTAAGTGGTTTTGAACCAGTTGATGTTATGCAATCAATTTTAAGTATTTTAAAACAATTTAGTGAAAATAGATGTGAGTTGGAAACGCAATATTCAAGAGCTGTATCTTATGATGGTAATTTAGCTGCCCAAAAACTAATTGATAAGTATTTTGAAAAAGCTGAACATTTTAGATGGAGAGGATTAGGTGATATTGCTGATTCTGCACTAAAATTAAAAGATGAATATGCTTCAATTGATGCAGAGATTATCTATAAAGATATTTTACCAACTCAAGAAATTGATGATCATAAACTTTGTATTTGTGGAAGTATTATGCGTGGAGTTGCAAAACCGCATGAATGTAGTGTATTTGGAACAGCCTGTAAACCAAGTTCTCCATTAGGGTCTTGTATGGTAAGTAGTGAGGGTGCATGTTCAGCATATTATAAATATGGAAATCTTTTAAAATAAAAGATTTTATAGAAAAATTTTAAAGAGAAAAAATGAAAACAGTTACATTAGCCCATGGAAATGGTGGACAAGAAAATAATGAATTAATATCTAAGGTTTTTTATAAAGCTTTTAAAAATGAGATTTTAGAAAAAAGTGAAGATGCTGCAGTTATTCAAGATGGTACTTTAGCTTTTTCAACTGACTCTTTTACAGTTAGTCCCATAGAGTTTGCTGGTGCAGATATCGGAAAGCTTGCAGTATGTGGAACTTGCAATGATTTAGCTATGATGGGAGCAAAGCCAAAATATTTAACATGTAGTGTTATTATTGAAGAGGGTTTTGAGGTTGAGACTTTAAAAAGAATTGTAAATAGTATGAAAATTGAATTAGAAAAAAATGGTGCTTATGTTGTCTCTGGTGATACAAAAGTAGTACCAAGAGGAAGTGTTGATAAAATTTTTATAAATACAACAGGTATTGGTGAGATTAAACAAAAAGGTATCTCTTCAAATGAGATATTAGAAGATGATGTAATTATTGTTTCAAATTCAGTTGGAAAACATGGAGCAACAATTTTTGCAGCAAGAGAAGGTATCGATTTCTCATCTTCATTGGAATCTGATTGTGCTTCTCTTTGGCCAGTTGTAGAAAAACTTATTGAAAATGGTATTAAAATTAGAGCTTTAAGGGATGCAACAAGAGGTGGAGTTAGCGCAGTACTTAATGAATGGGCTAAACAATCAAATATCTGTGTTGAGATTGATGAAGAAAAAATCCCTGTAACTGATGAGGTTAATGGAGTTTGTGAAATGCTTGGTTTTGAAGCATTAAGTTTAGCAAATGAAGGAACTTTTGTTATGGCTATTTCAAAGGATCAAGAAGAAAAAGCAATGGATATTTTAAAATCTATTGATACCACAAAAGAAGCAGCTATTATTGGCACAGTAAGTTCTAAACATTTAGGAAAAGTTGTTTTAAACTCACCTTGGGGTACAGCTAGATTTATCGATTTACCAACTGGTGAATTGTTACCAAGGATTTGTTAATGCATGAGTACTCAATCGTTCAATCTTTATTAGAAACATGTGAAGAACACGCAAGACAAAATGACTCAAAGCAAGTGACAAAAGTAGTTGTTAAAATTGGAGTTTTATCTGGGGTTGAACCAGATTTACTTCAAACAGCCTTTGATACTTTCAAAGAAAAAACTGTTTGTGATGGTGCGGAGTTTATAATTAATCATCAAAAAATAGTTATCTCCTGTACAGATTGTGGGGAAGATTCTACTTTAGAAAAACATGAATTTTGTTGTCCTAAATGTGAATCTACACAAATAAAAGTAATTGATGGGGAAGATATGTATCTTATGAGTTTAGAGATGGAATAGCTTAAAAAAGAAAATTAAATAACTACACTAATATAACAAGATACTTTTTTAAATTATAATAATCATAAATAAACCATAAAAAGGTGAGTTTTTGAATAAAATAACATTAAAAAAACTTATTTATAATAGTTATTTAAAAACAGCACTAACATCAATATTATTTATTGAAGTTGTTTTAGTCTTTTTATACTTTAGTTCAAATAATAAACTTGTCAACGCAACTGTTGATTTTGTTTTAGAAGACCTAAAACTAAGTGTTATAGATAGAGTTAACTCTACAACTTCAATTATAAATGAAAAGTTTAATAACCTTGAAAACCTATCAGCTTTTTTACAAAATGAACATCAAAACTTTTTTTTCTATAAGGATAATATAACTTTAGATAATAAACCTAAGTTTGATTTTGCACCAAATGGGATGTATTATAAAACTGAAAATAATGGTGGTTCATCGGTTGTAGTTTCAAAAAATACAAAAATTGATGATGATTTAAAAGATAAACTTATCAAAACTGAGCTTTTTGATAAAAACTTTAAATCTATAATAAACAACAATAAAATGCTTGATGCAGTATATTTTAATAGCCATGATAATATTTGTAGATATTACCCATTTTTAGAAGATAGTTTCAATATTTTTCCCCCTGATATAAAAATGGAAAATTATAATTTTTATTACGAAGCAGATTTAAAAAATAATCCAAGTAAAGGCCCTGTTTGGACTGATGTTTATTTAGACCCTGCAGGAAAAGGTTGGATGATTAGTCTTATCGCACCAATTTATAATAATGATTTTTTAGAAGGTGTTACAGGAATAGATATAACTCTAAACTCTATTATTAAAACTTTATTGGATTTACAACTTCCTTTTGATGGTGCATCTTTTATTATAAATAAAAAGGGTGAAGTTATTGTAATGGAGAATAAAATAAAAACTTTTTTATCTTTAAAAGATGAAGAAAAGGGTGGTTACTTTTTAAAAGATAAAATTGAAAAAACTGTTCTTTTTGAAAATAAAATAAATATTTTTGATTATGAAAATAAGCAATTTGTAAAACTACTGAAAAATTTAATTGATGGTGGAAAAGTTTTTGATGAAGTTGTTTTAAATGAAAATAAATATTTATTATTTTCAAAAAAAGTAAATATTACAGATTGGTTTTTAATCTCTTTAATACCTGAAAATCAAATTATATCTGAAGTTAAAGAATTAGAAAATCAAAATCTAAGTATTGGATACTTTATTATAGTATTTATAATTGTTTTCTATTTTATATTTTTTATATTTTTATATAAAAAAGCAAAAGATTTTGTTTCTACAATAAATAATCCATTATCAAAAATCGTAGAATTCACAAAAACATTAGGAAATAAAAGTGAAATTAACTCTTTAGAGCATTGTGGTATAGAAGAGATAGATTCTTTAAATGACAACTTTAATAATCTTGCTCAAGAATTAGATAAAAGAACAAAAAGGCTTATTCAATCTGAAAGTAAAAGAAAAGAGAATGAAAAACTTGCAAATACAGATCAGCTAACAAAGGTTTATAATAGAAGATTCTTAGAAGATTTTTCTAGTCGTTATATGAAAATTGTAAAAAGAGAACATAATACTTTATCTTTATTACTTCTAGATATAGATAATTTCAAAACTGTAAATGATACTTATGGTCATGATGTAGGTGACAAAGTAATAAAACTTTTAGTTAAAAGACTTAAAACAACTGTAAGAGATAATGATATTATTGTTAGACTTGGTGGTGATGAGTTTTTAGTTTTACTTCCAAGTACTCCAATAGACAATGCAAGAAAGGTTGCAAAAAAGATTTTAGATGTAATAAATTCTTTAAATAAATTTGAAAGTGAAGAACTTAAATTCACTGTAACAATAGGTTCATCTGAGTATAAAAAAACTGATGTACATATTAATGAAATCATTAATAGAGCTGATAATGCTTTATATAAAGCAAAAAAACTTGGGAAAAATCAGCTTATATAAGACTATTTTTTTACAACTTTACTATAATTTATACACAATTTATTAAAATTTTTTGTTTTTATATGCTACTATTTAATATATTTTTTAAGGAGTGTGAATGAAAAAATTAATTAGTTTAGCTGTTGCATCTGCATTAACTTGTGGTATTGCATTAGCAAAAGAGGTTAAAATTGGTGCTGTAATGCCTATGTCTGGGCCACTTGCTGCTTATGGACAAGTTACATATTTAGGTTTAGAATTAGCAAATAAATTACAACCAACGTTAGCTAATGGTGATACAGTAAAAATTGTATTAGTAGATAACAAAGGTGATAAGGTTGAAACTGCAACTGCAACAACAAGACTTATCTCTTCAGATAAAGTTACTGCTATTTTAGGAGCTTTAACATCAACAAATACAGCTCAAACAATTGCAATTGCTGATAAGAAAAAAGTACCAGTTATTGCTTCTGTTGCAACTAATGATAAATTAACTGCAAAAAGAGAATATGCAAATAGAGTTTGTTTTACTGACTCTTTCCAAGGTGAAGTTGTTGCAAATTATGCAAAAGAACAAGGTTATAAAACTGCAGTTGTAATTGTTGACCAAGCACAAGTTTATTCTTTAGGTCTTGCAAAAGCTTTCCAAAATGCATTTAAGAAAAATGGTGGAAAATTACTTAAAAAAATCATGGTAACTTCAGGAGATAAAGATTTTAAAGCTGTTGTTTCTCAAGTTAAATCATTAAATCCTGATTTCATGTTCTTACCATTATATCACCCAGAAGCATCAATGATTGCTAGACAATCTAAACAATTAGGTCTTTCTAAACCAATGTTTAGTGGAGATGGTGTTGCAAATCAAACATTTATTGATTTAGGTGGTGAGTCTGTAGAAGGTTATATGTTTACTGACTTTTTTGATTATTCAAATCCTCCATCAAAAAAATCTGCTGACTTTGTTGCTTTCCATGAAAAAGAGACTGGAAAAGCTGAGATGAATTCATTTACAGCACTTGGAGCTGATACTTATAATGTATTAATAGCTGCAATGAACAGATGTGAAGATCCTACAGATTCAGTTTGTGTTAACAAAGAAATTAAAAATACAACAAACTTTGATGGTGTATCTGGATCAATTACTATAGATAAAGAAGGTAATGCAACTAGATCAGCAGTTATCAAAGAGATTAAAAGTGGAAAAGCAGGCTTCAAAGCTACTGTTAATCCATAATTAGTTTTTTATTGTTTATAAAGTCTAGCAAGATTTTTGCTAGACTTTTTTTTTATCTTTTTATCATAAGAAAAGTAAAAGGATATTTCTTTTCTTATGGTAAAAGTTTTTTAATTAAATTTTTGGAGACTTAATGGATATTTTAACGTTTATGCAACAAATGGTAAATGGATTCTCTTTAGGATCTATGTATGCCTTGATTGCAATTGGTTATACAATGGTATACGGTGTGTTAAGGTTAATAAACTTTGCACATGGTGATATTATGATGGTTGGTGCCTTTTTAGGTTATCTCTTTATGGCTGTATTTGAATTGCCATTTGCATTTTCAATTCTTTTAGCTGTTGGTATTTCAGCTGCTTTAGGTATGTTAATGGACAAAATCGCTTACAAACCTTTAAGAGAAGCTCCAAAAATCTCTTTACTTATTACAGCAATTGGTATTTCATTTTTCTTAGAAAATGCCTTTACTGTTTTTGCAGGTGGAGTTCCTAGGGCATTCCCTGTTCCAGTTTATATGGAAAATATTTTTAATGTTGCAGGTATTACTTTTTCAGTTTCATCTATTGCAGTACCAGTTGTAACTATTATCTTATTATCTGGAATTTTATATGTTTTATATAAAACAAAATATGGAATGGCGATTCGTGCACTTTCATTTGATATTAAAACAGTTAATTTAATGGGTGTTGATGCAAATATGATTATTGCAATTGTTTTTGCCCTTGGATCAGCTCTTGCTGCAGTTGGAGGTTTATTTTGGGCTATTAATTATCCTTCTGTTGAACCGATGATGGGAGTTTTAGTTGGTCTTAAAGCTTTCGCTGCTGCTGTTGTTGGTGGGATTGGTTCAGTAACAGGTGCAGTATTAGGTGGGTTTATTATTGGATTTACTGAAGTTGTTGTTATCGCATTTTTCCCTGAACTTGGTGGATATAAAGATGCCTTTGCCTTTATCTTTTTAATTTTGGTGTTATTATTTAAACCAACTGGAATTATGGGTGAAGATTTAGAAAAGAGTAGGTTTTAATTATGATAGAAGATAAAATATTTACAAAACAAAGATTAATTAATCTTTCAATTATAATTACAGCAATTTGGTTTACATGGTTTGCCCAAAACTTTTTTGATGAATATACAGTTAGAATTATCAATAATGTTGCAATTTTTATAATTTTAGCCGTTTCATATAATTTAATTAATGGTGTTACTGGACAGTTTTCATTGGAGCCAAATGGTTTTGTTGCTATTGGTGCATATGTTGTTGCAATTTTAACAGTTGATGCAGAGGGGATGCTTTATCAATATGATATTGAAGATCCATCAGAATGGATTCTTGCAATGCAAGCAGAATTTATTTGGGCACTGTTACTTGCAGGTATAATCTCAGCACTTTTAGCACTATCTTTATCTTTCCCTGTATTTAGAGTAAGGGGAGATTATCTTGCTATTGTAACACTTGGTTTTGGTTTTATTATTAGAATTTTAGCTATTAATAATCCACAAATTACAAATGGTTCTTTAGGTATTAATGATATCCCAGAATTTTCAAATCTATATTGGACAGGTGGAGCTGCTATTTTAACTGTATTAGCTATATTAAATATTATCTATTCAAAATATGGTCGTGCTATGAAAGCTGTTAGAGACGATGAAGATGCAGCAACAGCAATGGGTGTTGATACTTTTAAAATTAAAACTTTAGCTTTTACAACATCAGCATTTTTTGAAGGAATTGGTGGTGGATTATTAGCGGCATTATTAACATCAATTAGTCCTGATTTATTTACATTCTTCTTAACATTCCAATTATTAATTATAATTGTTTTAGGTGGTCTTGGAAGTACAACTGGAGCAATTTTAGGAACTATTTTTGTGATGGCAGGATTAGAATGGATGAGATTCTTAGATGAGCCAATGAATCTATTTGGTTATGAAACTGAAGGGCTTCCTGGAATGAGAATGGTTGTATTCTCACTTATACTTATTATTGTAATGTTATTTGCAAGGGAAGGTCTAATGGGTAAAAAAGAGCTTTTTGAATTAAAGTTTTTTAAAAAGAAAAAGGATGTTAAATGATTTTAGAAGTATGTAACGTAACAAAAAAGTTTGGTGGTGTTACAGCTATAAAAGATACATCTTTTCATGTTAATGCCAAAGAAATCTATGGTCTAATAGGTCCAAATGGTGCTGGTAAAACTACAATGTTTAATATAATTACTGGTAATTATGAGCCAACAGAGGGTCAAATAAAATTTCATGGACAAAGAATTGATGGGATTAAACCCCATAAAATTGTTCATAGAGGAATTGCAAGAACATTTCAAAATATTAGATTATTTACCTCAATGACTGTATTGGAAAATATTTTAATTGGCTTTGATTATCAAGCAGAATATACATATTTAGAAGCGATTTTAAGGCTACCACGATTTTTTAAAGAGGAAAGAAGAGTTAAAAAAAGAGCTTTAGAGATTATGGAAGTTCTTGGAATTGCAGATTATGCAAATGAAATGGCAACTTCACTTTCATATGGACAGCAAAGAAAAGTTGAGATTGCAAGAGCCTTGGCTGCTTCTCCACAGCTTCTTTTATTAGATGAACCAGCTGCAGGTATGAACCCTCAAGAAACCCATGAATTAGCAGAACTTTTCTTTAAAATTAGAGATGAATTTGATGTTACAATTTTATTAATTGAACATGATATGAAGTTTGTAAATAAACTTTGTGATAGAGTTATGGTTTTAGATTATGGAAAAACAATCTTTGAGGGTGATATTAAAGATGCAATTAAAGATGAAGAAGTTATAAAAGCTTACCTTGGAGATTTTAAACATGCTTAGTGTAAAGAATTTAGAAGTATTTTACGGTTTAATTAAAGCTGTAAAAGGGGTTGATTTTGAAGTAAAAGCTGGACAAATTGTTTCACTTATTGGAAGTAATGGTGCAGGAAAAACTTCAACTCTTCAATCAATAGTAAATGATGTAAAGAAAACTGGTGAGATTATATTTAATGACTTAGATATCTCAAATCATAAAACCCATAAAATTATAAAAGAGGGGATATCTTTAGTTCCAGAAGGAAGAAGAGTTTTCCAAAATCTTACAATTGAAGAGAATCTTAGAATGGGTGCATTTAATCAAGATGAACTTTATGAAGAGTATCAAGAAAGAATGTTTAAACTATTTCCAAGATTAATTGATAAAAGGGGTCAATTAGGTGGAACTATGAGTGGTGGAGAACAACAAATGCTTGCAATTGCAAGAGCTTTGATGTCTTCTCCAAAACTTTTGATGCTTGATGAACCATCTTTGGGACTTGCTCCTAAAATTGTAGGTGAATTATTTGAAACAATTGTTAAATTAAAAGAGGATGGAATTACTATTTTATTAGTAGAACAAAATGCCTTTGCTGCTTTAGAGATTTCAAATTATGCCTATGTTTTAGAAAATGGGAAAGTAGCTTTAGAAGATGAAGCTAAAAATTTAATCACTTCAGATGAAATAAGAAAAAAATATTTAGGTGGATAAAAACTTATATAAAATAATTTCTTTTATAAGATAGTTATTAAAATATTATTATTTAATGCTTACTTAATTTACAATCCTATAAAATAAATATATTATTAAGGTATATTATGAAGTTTTATAGGTTTGTTTTTTTATTAACACTTATTATAATAATTTCTTTAAATGCACAAGATTTTAGTATTCATAAAGAGATACAAATATTTATAACTACAAAAAAATTAAAATTAGAAGAAGCAAAAAATTCAAAATTTGATTTATTCTCCAAAGAACATATAAATTATGGGTTTAATTCTGATATGTATATTTGGTTAAAAGTAAACCTTAAAAATTTAGAAAATAAACCCAAAGACTTTATTTTAGAGATTAATAATCCCCTTTTAGAACATATAATCTTATATTATGATGATAAGATAAATACAAGTGGTATGTTACATATTGATAAAAGAGAAAAATATATAAATCCATCATTTACTTTAAGTTTAAAAGCTAATGAAACAAAAACATATTATTTAAATATAAAGAATAGTACTACTGCCTTACAATTTTCGATATTAATAAGTGATTTAGAAAATTTTAAAAATTATGATTTATTAAAACAATTTTTAATAGTTTTTTTTATTGGAGTTATTTTAGCTTTTATTACATATTCTTTTTCTTTGTTTATTTATACAAAAGAGAAAAGCTATTTATATTATTGTATTTATATCTTGACCTTGCTTTTTCAACAACTAACTTATATAGGTTTTTTACCCCTTTATGCTCCACAATGGTTTACAAATATAGATAATTTAATAGTTGTTCCAAAAGTTGGAATTATGATTATTACAGCTGCAATTTTTGCAAGAAGTTTTCTTAAAACTTCAAATTATTCTAAGATTGATAAAATCTATAAATTTGTGATATATTTTATTTTATTACAAATTTTATTTTTATCAACACCAGTTTTTTATTTCCCTGAAGTAACTGTTTTAACAGGTTTATTTTTTATATTTTTTAATCTTTATAGTTCAATTTATATTTACAATAAAGGAAATAAACAAGCTAGATTTTTTATTATTGGTTGGACTTTTCTTTCAATAGGATATTTCTTATCTATTATTGATGCCTTGGGGATAATCTCTGTTATGTATTTTTTACCACCTTTAATTTTGATTTTGACATTAATTGAGGCTTTATTTTTATTACTAGCCTTTATTGATAGATTAAGTATTTTACAAAATGAGAAACTACAATTAGATAAAAAGTTATATGAAGAGTTAGAAAAAAGAAATATTATTGTAGAAAAAGAGGTAAAAAAACAGACTAAATCTTTAAAAAATCTTTATAGAGAGTTACATCATAGGGTTAAAAATAATCTTCAAATTATTCTTTCAATTTTAAACCTACAAAGTTCAAAATTAGATAATAGGTATTCAAAAGATGAATTCTTAAAATTAGAAAATAGGATAAAAGCTATTTCAAAAACCCATGAGATTTTATATCAAAATGACAATATAGAAATAATAAATATGAAAGAATATATAAAAAAGCTATGTATGGATTTGAATATTTCATATTCTTTGAAAGATATTGATTTTAAATTAAATATTGATGCAAATATGCCTATAAAAGAGGCTGTTTATGTTGGGATTATTATAAATGAACTACTATCAAATAGTATAAAATATGTAAATAATCTTGATAGGTTTGAAATCACATTAATAAAAAAAGCAAAAGAATATTTTTTAGAGGTAGCAGATAATGGTTTAGGCTATGACTTCCAAAAAATGAGAAAAAACTCTTTGGGCTTAAGTTTAGTATATGGTTTAGTTACAGAACAACTAGGTGGAGAAATAGAATCTAAAACTAAAGATGAATGTAAGTATATGATAAGGTTTAAAATATGATACCTGTAATGATTGTTGAAGATGAATTAATAGTAGCAATGGAACTAGAAAATTTTATAAACTCAAAAAGTGAGTATAAGTTGGTTGCTAGGGTTAATAACATCGATGATGCTTTATATTGTGCATTAGAATATAAGCCACAAGTTATTTTAATGGATATAAATATAAAAGGGAAAAAAGATGGAATAACTTCTGCTTCCTTAATTGGTGAAAAAATAAATACTACCTTTATATATCTTACTGCTTATTGTGATGAAAATACTGTTAACAGAGCTTTAAAAACAAGTCCTGTTAGCTATTTACTAAAACCTTTTAATAGAGAAGAATTATATGTAGCTCTTAAACTCGCTTCAAATACTTACCATAATTTGTACGAAAATTGTAGTAAAGTAGGAGATATCTTATTAGATAAAGAATTTAGTTTTGATTCTGTTAATAAACAACTTATTTTAAATGGCGAATTTATTCATTTAACAAAAAGAGAAAAAGAACTTTTAAATCTTTTAATTAAATCTAAAAATTCTGTAGTCTCTATTTATGATATGGAAAATGAGATTTGGCCAGATAAGTTACCAAATGAAAATACTAGACGAACATTAGTTTGTAGATTACGCATAAAATTGAACAATAAATTTATTGAAACTATCCCTGCAATAGGATACCGCATAAATATTTAATCTTTACAACTTTACCTTTAATTAAAATTTAAACTTAATTGCAATGTTTTTGGAATGTTATCTTTTTATAATTTATTTAGTAATTATATAAAAGGAAGAAGATGAAAAAGATTGTAATTCTTATGTTTTTAACATTTAGTTTATTTGCTAGTAGTGATTATGATAAAGATATAATAGTTCTTGATCAATCAAGGGATGATAAAGTAAAAATTGTATTTAGCGATATGATGCAGTTTTATGAAGAAGAAGATTCATCAAGTTTTTTTTCTTATGTATCTGAAGATAGATTTATTCAGGATTTTATGACATTTACTGAAGCGATTGATGAAGATTTTAGAAAGTATGAAATTATTTCATTTGATAGTTGGATTGAAAAAATAACAAGTGATGGTGTAAAAAGATATCTTTATGTTAAATGGGAAAAAAGATATGAGACTAATTTAGGTGGAAACCAAACTACAAAAACAGGCTATTCTAGATTTTTATTTGATGAGATAAATGGGGAATACAAATTAATTGAATTAGCAGGTAACAATTTATGGGGAGACTCTTTAGCTGAATGGAGAGATGAAGTTCCAACTATCCCTGGTCAAGAAATTTATGATGAAGTTTCAAGTTCAGGAACTAGTGGTCTACCTGATTTAAGAATAAGTGCCATTTGTCCAAGTGGATTTGGTGGCGCAATGCCTATGACTCTTACAATTAGAAATATTGGTAGTGGTCCTACAAATTCAGGTTTCATAGCATATGAGGTACCTGGTTCTTTCCTTCCTGCTGGTCCACAGTACAATAATGACTTAGAAGCAGGTGAATCAGTAAATATTGATATTACTGCAGATTGTTATGATGGTAATATTATTATCGTTGATCCAGATGATCTTATTGAAGAGGAAAAAGAGGGTAATAATACCTTTTCATTACAGGTAAATTAAGATGAAAAAATACATTAATTTATCTTTAATTACTTTAGTAAGCACTATGGGGGCTTCAACTTTTAAATTAGAAGAATCATGGAAGTTAGAAGGAAGACTTAGTGGATATTTTCAACATATAGATGTTGAAGGTCAATCAAATAATACAGAAGGTTTAACTCAATCTCAAGAGTTAAACCTAAATTATCATGGTCCATTATACGAAGGAAATGCTGGAGTTAGGGTAAAAGCAAGAGCTACAAATGATGACCGTATTCAAGATAATATGGCAGAAATTCAATATTTTAATGGACATTATACAAATAAATATTGGAAACATGAAATTGGAGATGTTGCAGCTTCAATGAACCCATATGTTTATGGAGGTTCCTTAAAAGGTTTTAAAACAGTATATAAAAGTGACAAAAAAGAAAATAAGTGGGATTATAAGTTTATACTTGGGGTTAAGAAGTCACAATGGAGAGAAACTTATCAAACAGTTGAAAGTGAACCTCTTGATACTTATACCGCTGCCTTTGAAGCAAAATATACATATGAAAGAGCAAAGGAAATAAATCTTAGTGTTGTAACTTTAAAAGATGATTTGTCTTCTGCAGATAGTTCAAGTGCTCCAGGTTCAAAAGGTTTAACTTTTGGAGTTGATGGTAAATGGAGATTTAATAAATATATAACATTAAAGGGGCGAACTGCAGTTTCCCATAGTACAGATGATTTAAGAGCAGGTAAAGAAAGTAAAACAAAAACAGCTATACTAGTAAGACTATTAACTAGACCTGTATTATCTTCTGTAAAAAGTAATTTTCTTTATCAACGAATTGCACCAGATTTTGTTTCTGTAGCAGGTTCAGCAAATTCAGATAATGAAAAAGTTGAAAATATGACTACTTGGAGAATAAACAAACAGTTGTCAAGTAAACTTAGTTTTAAATATGATAGAGATAATCTTAATGGTTCATTAGGAGATACTCAAAATACTTATTATGAAGCTGTAAATATTACATATAAACCTGAGTTTTTGAAAAGATCTAATATTGATCTTAGGTTCACAAATAAAGATGTTAGGGGCAGAGGTTCTGACAATAATAGATATACAATAGATTTAAGTGGAAACTATAGAACAACTAGTGGGTTTCGTTATTCATTAGCTTACAATTTTTCAGATTTAAAAGATTATGTGACAACAACTTCTTCACAAAAAATAAATAATATTAGATTTACATTAGGATATAAGAAAAAACTTGAAAATGATAGTTTTTATCGGATTACAACAAGTTTAGATGCACAAAATGTAAATCAAAGTGGAAATAGTCAAGAGAAATTTGGTTTAAAAGTTGATGCTGGCTATCAATATAATAAAAAATTATCTATGGACTTATCATATATTTCAAGAAATACTTATATCGATAATGCAGATGATACTACTAATTCAACTTATCAATTTAGAACAACTTATCGCTTAGATGATAAGGGTAAACAAATAGTTAGATTATTAGTTGAAAAACAAGTATATGATGTTGAACATAGTTCATTATCAAGTTACAACGAGCACAAAGGAAAGTTGTCTTACGTATATAATTTTTAATTTATTTGTTTAAAAAGGAACTCATATGATAAAAAAAATATTTATTTTTATTCTCTTTTGTGTATCACTTTACGGAAATGTTCAACTTGCAGATGACATTGGTTTTGTTGATGATATCACTATCAATGGTAGAGAGTTTGAATCTTTAGAACAAAGAACTATTGAGTTTTATGAAGAAGATTTAAAAGATGGAAAGGTAGTTATTACAGGGCTTCTTGAATCAACAGAAAAAACAATAGGTGTAGATGATTTATTTGTTGAGATAAGTACAAATGGTGGCAAATCATGGTTTAGAGCATCAGGTCATGATGATTGGGAATTTTCCTTTGAACCAAAAATAGGGTATATATATGAGTTTTCATTAAGAGTTGTTAGAGAAAGTTCAACATTAGATAATACTTTGGAGTTTCCAAATCAATTTAATATTTCAGGGTTTGTTTTAAGTTTAAATGAGGGTTTTGAATATAATGGAACCACTTTATCAGGAAATGGAACCATATATGTTCCTTGGCTACAAAATTTTGGTCTTGAAGGTAATATTAATGTTGAGTTTAATAATCTTACCTTTGAAGAGGATAGAATTACTTCAGGTAATATTGAGTATACCTCTTCTCTTCAAATTGTCTATGAAGATATTACTTTAGATATTTCAAAACTTGTATTTAATGCCCAAGATGGAAAAAATACTCTTGTTTCAACATTAAGTTCTACTTCAAATGAGTTATTATCTTCATTACCTAACACACAAATAGATTCTTTAATCTTTGATACAAATGGAATCACTGGAATAATTGCATATTCAAATGATGTAAATTTTGATATTTGGGAAGAGCAAAATGTAAAAGTTTCTTTTAGAAGCTTGAGTATTGATTTCTCTTTAAAAATGACAACTGGACTAAAGCTAGGAATATCAAATTTGGATGCTTCATTAAAATTTGGTAATTTATTAGGTTCAATAGAAAAAAGACTAGAAATAGCTACAGATGAATTAGGTAAGAAAATAAATGGGGTTTATAGTTGGAGTGAAAATAGTAAACAAAAACTAATAGATGATGGAACTATATTCCTATCACAAAGTGTTGGTAAATTAAATTTAGAAGATTTAAGTAATCCCAAAATTGTTTTTGATACAAAAATAGATTTAAGTCAATATGGTTCATTATTTTCAAATATAAATGAGATATCTATAAAAGATGTAGTGATTTCAAAAACTGGATTAAGTTCAGAGTTTACAACAGCATTAAATCCAATTTCTATTTGGGAAGAACAAAATGTAAACTTGGTGTTTAATGGAGATATTGGAATTAATTTAAGTTTAAAAACTTCAGGTGTAGATATTAATATAAATACAGGAGATATTCAACTTGAATTTGGAAATCTATTTGATTCTGCAACAGCAGAACTTTTACCTTTAATTAATGAGGCCGGTGAGGCAAGTGCATCTAAATTTTCTTGGGTAGTTTCAGAAAGTAAAAGTCTAAAAAGTGATGTAGATATTTTATTAAGTCAATTATCAGGAGAGCTTGATTTATCAAATCTTACTAATCCTATTATATCTTTTAATGCAAATGCTAATTTAAGTTCTTATGGAGGTTTATTATCAAAGATAGAATTAGCTTCCATAACAGATGCCCAAATTTCAAAAGAAGGTTTATCTGCTAGTCTTGGTATTTTAATTGATTCTTTGGATATTTGGAAGGGTAAAGGTGTAAAATTACAATTTTCACAAGATAGTATACCAACTTTGAATCTAAGTTTAAGTATTTTAGGTGAATTGGATTTCTTCTTTGAAAACTTTGATGCCACAGTTGATTTTGGAACACTTTTGCCTGATACCGTTGCCTCTTTAGAAAGTTTACAAGATGGAACAATGGATTTAGTCTTTAATAATCCATCTACAATATATCTTTTAAATCAAAAAAATAAATTAGAACAGTTGGATGCAAATTTAGATTTATCGAAACTTGATAATCCTAAAATATCATTTACCTCTTCATTAAAGTTATTAGACTATACAGGTGTTTTATCACAAATTGAAACTCTAGATATACAAAGTGCTTTAATCTCAAAAGATGGATTTGAAGCAAGTGCTAGTGCCTCTTTAAGAAGTATAGATATATGGGAAGAAAAAAATGTAAAACTTAAGTTTAATAATTCCCCTATTATATCTCTGTCAATTGGAGATAAACTAGACTTTTCAATAGATGATTTAGATGCCTCTTTAGATTTTGGTGATTTGTTTGATGGCGCAACAACAAGATTAAATGCTTTGCAAGATGAAGCAAATAATATAGTTGCCAATACTTACTCTTGGGGAATAACAAGTAGTAAACAAATAGTAAGTGATGCCAAAGAAAAATTAAAAGATTTAAATGGAAGTCTAAATTTACAAGATTTAGAAAATCCAAATATCGTTTTCAATGCTAATTTGGATTTAAGCTCTTATGGGGGTGCATTTGCAAGTATTGAAAATGCACGAGTCAGTGATGCAAAGATTTCTAAAAATGGATTAAGTGCTCAGGCTTCATTAAATATAGAGCATATAAATATATATAAAGAAAAAAATGTAAAGGTACAATTTAATAGTAACCCTACATTAAAACTTTCATTAACAACAAGTGGCTATAATGTTGGATTATTCCATTTAGATGCTTCAATAGATTTTGGTACACTAATCCCAAATGCAACTGCAAGTATGAAAAGAGTATTAACTACCTCAGAAATTCAAAATACACTTTCTGATGCTGAAGATATATATAATCAAGGACAATCATTTATTGAAGATGACTACCAATATAGTTGGGATTTATCAGGTTCATATAATTTGTATGGAAATGAGATTTTATTAAGTTCTTTAGGGGGGACAATTGATTTTTCAATTTTATCAAATCCAGTTGTTTCACTAGATGCAAATATATCATTTAATGAAAAAAGTTTTCTTTATTCTTATGCTCAAAATGTTGAGTTATTAAGTGCAACAATTTCTAAAGATGGATTTACCTCTAAAATTCAAACTCAATTAAATGATATCCCCATTTGGAATGAAAAGAATGTAAAACTAGATTTTAATGAAAGTGATTTTCAAAAACTTTCACTGGGTGTATCATCTTCAGGATTTAAGATTAGTTTAGATGAGTTTAATGCAGAACTTGATTTTGGAACACTTATAAATGATACAAAAACAAGAATAAATACTTTAAGTGCAGGGTTGTTTTCATGGGATTTAGGACCTGTTCGTAAAACATTACTTAACAGCTCTATAAAACTAAAAAATTTATTAGGAACAATAGATTTAACTGATATGAAAAATCCAATTATTAATCTTGATGGGGCAATAAATCTATCTTCATACTCTTCTTGTTTTGAATCTGTTGGGGATATAATATTAAGTAATGCACAGATTTCAAAATCTTCATTTAAAACAGAGTTATCGGCTCAATTAGAAGATATACCAATCTATCAAGAAAAAAATGTAAAACTTATTTTTAATGATAGTACTATTCCAAGTTTTAATTTTGAAGTTGATAGAGATGGAATAGATTTTGGAGTAAAAAATATATCTGCAAAGCTTGATTTTGGAGATTTATTAAATGGAGAGATATTAACCCTAAGAAATAAAGTAAATAGTGCCACAAATAAGATTCAAAGAGTAGTTTCTCAAGGGAAAAGAGAAGTTAAAGATTTTTCTAAAAAGAGTAAAGAGGTACAAAAAGCACTTGATAATTTGAATGGAATTTATACTTGGAGTGTATCAGGTTCTAAATCTTTTCTTTCAGATTCAAATGGTTCAATAGTTGTATCAAATTTAGCAGGGGAGCTTAACTTACAAACTCTAAGTAATCCAATTATAGATTTCCATGCATTAGCAGATTTTACTAATTATAATTTAGCAGGGTTTGATTTTGATGCTGAAGTTGAAGTTGAAAAAGCAAAAATATCAAAATCTGGAATTGAATGGAATTTAGGAATATCTAATGGAAGTACAGAATTTACTGTATTAGATTTAGGAGTAAAAGAGGAAGATGTAAGAGTTGAGCTTTTTAACATCAATGCAAGTACAGGTACAGCTGGAACACAAGTTAGCTCAGCTGCTGGCACACTGTTTTTAGGTAACAAACTTTTTGATGGAACAGTTGAGCCTATAGCTTTAGCATATGATGGAACTAAATATACTTTTAGTTCTACTCAAGAATTAACTTATACCTATGAAAATACTGTTTTAAAAATAGCAAATCCAACGGGGAGTGTTAGTAAAATAGGTGATAAGTATGAGGTTGTTTTTTCAGGAAATGCCCAGTTCTTCACTGATATTTTAAAAAATGTGGGTGTTCCAAATATAAATCTAAGTGGATTAAAAATTAGTTCAACAGGATTTAAAGCAGATCTAAATACTACTTTTGAGCCAATTCAAAAACATACTCTTTTGGGTGATAAGGTTAAACTATCTTTATCTTCAATTGGTATAAAAATAGACTCTACTTTAGATATTCCAATTATAGTTAATAGTATTGATGGAGAGATTGATTTATCTTCTTTATTTAATGAAGCAGAAGCTTATGCAAAAACTGCAATAGCTTATACTAATTCACAATTAACATTTGATTTTAATGAAAAGATATTACATTTAGGCTTAGATAATAAGTTTGAATTTAAAGGTTTAAGTGGTTCTTTTAATATGAATTCTTTAGATGAACTATCAATGAGTTTAAGTGGTAACTTTGGTTATAAAGAGTGGGAAAATATAGATTTAGCTTTAGAGGATTTTACAATCTCTTCTAGTGGAATATCTGGAACTATTGGCTTAGGTGAAGTAAGTACTTTAGAGACAACAATAGCTAATCTAGTGATAAATGAACTTAGTATAAGTTTTCTTAATACGACAAATGTATCTGGAAATATTAAGATGCACTATTCAAAAGATGGATTTTTAGGTTCATCAGAAAAGTTTACTTTTGATATGGGAACACAAATCTCTTTAGATGGGGTAGATTCTTTTTCTTTAGATTCAAATGCCTTAAAGGCTATCCCTATAGAAAACTTTGCAACTATGACATTATTAGGTGTAGAGACAAATTTAGATATGGAAGATTTTTCTTTATCTTTTAATGGGACACTTCAACCAAACCATAGTTTGCTTTCATCTTTAAGTGCAGTCGAATTTGATGGTTTAGAAATTTCAAAAGATGGTATAAGTATAGATTCTATCTCTTCAACTCAAACAATTTCTGGTGCAAGTTTTGATTTAGCAGGTATGACATTAACCCTAACAGAGCTTGGTCTAGGATATAAGGTTTCAGAAGAGTTATTGTTTTTTGAAGCTGCAGGTAGTTTAAATTTGGGTATTACAGAAGCTGGTGCGGGTATGACTTTTTATAGTAATGGTACATATGATATTAATCAGATTGAACTAAATGTTAGTGAACCGGCAATTATTTTATCAGGAAAATTTGATTGGTATGATGCAGACCCAACTTATGGAGAAGGGTTTGCAGCTACAGGTTTAAATCTTGGTGTAGGGGGCATTTTTAATGTTGAAGGTGCCTTTAGAATAGGAGAAAAAAGCTCAAAGAGATATTGGATGGCAAGGGCACTTTATTCAAGTAGTGCAGGTGTACCATTAACTCCTATTCCTATCTCTTTATACGGTTTTGGTGGTGGTGCTTCTTATGGTATGGAAATCCAAAGAAGTGAAGATAGTTTTGATACAAGGTTTATTCCCAATGGAACAGAAGATATTATTGTTACTGCATTAGTAAAAATGGGTACAAGTGATGTTGGTTATACTTGGCATGGAACTTTAGGTATGGATATAAACCTAGCTACTGGTGTTACAAGATTGGATGGAATATCATACTTATTAAGTGATTTAAGCTTAAGTCCTGAAGAAAGGGTTATAACAGCAGAAGTTGTTTTAGGAACTTCCCCTTTTGAAATATCAATTGATGGTGGAGTAGATGTAAAATATTTAGCATCAGATTTTGAGTTAGTTCATCTTTTTGGTAATGGAGCATTAGCTTATACTAGTGCAAGAAAATATGTCCACTTGGGTACAAAAAATGAACCAATAACTTCACGAATCTTTGATTTAGCTCAAGCACAATCATATTTAGTAATTGAAAGTGATTTATTTGCTTTAGGAAGTAGGTTTAGTTCTAGTGATAGATGGAGTAAATGGGGATTTGGAATAGGATATGATACAAATATTGGCTTTGATTTAGAAGCTGGTTTTGGAAGAAAGGTATATATAGATTTACAAGCTTATCTTAGAATGGCAATAGAAGCTAGAGTACCAGTAAAAGGATGGTTTGATTTAGCAAGTGTAAATGGAAAAGTTAGGTTTAGAAGTCCAAGCCCAACAATATTTAGTTTATTTTTAAAAGGTTGTGCAATAGGTAAATGTGCAAAACATACCTTTTATATAGTTGGTAAAAAACCTAGTTCCTTAGATAATCAAAATATGAGTATTTTAAAAGAGGTTGAACCTTTCCATGATACTGATTTTTCTTTAAAACCACTTCTTAAACTAGGAACTGTCTTTCCTAATGATGGAACAATGCAAGAGGTGGGAAGGGAAAACTATTGGTTTACAATTACAAATGTAAAACTTGTAGATACTTCAAATCCTACAGTTAGTAAGAGCTTAAATTCAAGCAGAATTGATAATAAAACCATAGGTTATATGCCTCAAGAATTATTACGCCCAAATACTCAATATAAGCTTACTGCTGATGTTCAATGGTTAAGAAAAAATAATATTGATACTAATGTTTTAGAAAAAGTTGAAAAAGTTGAAAAGATATTTACTACAACTGATGAAAGTTTTTTACCTTATTCTGAATTAGTTGCAAAGGTAATGCCTGAAACTGGTTCTAAAGATATATCTTCTACAGCAAAAGTTAGAATCTATTATTCACATTTAGCAAAGGAATTACCTCAAATGAATAATAATTATGTAGCAAGTGTAATAAATAGTAAAAATGAGGTTTTAGAAGGAACTTGGAATGATTTTTCATGGGATACAAATAAAGGAAAATTTGGAGAAATCCTTGAAAATACAGTACTACTTCCTGGTAAAAAATTTACTCCAAATGAGCCTTTTAATACCTATCATTTTTGTTTAAACAATAGTACAGGAGAGATAAAAGAGACTGTTGTAAGATCAGATGGGAAATACTATAACCCATTTAGGTCATATACAGTTGATGGTGAAGATGATGGGATGGAATTTGATTCTTTAAATATTGATAATTCAGGATTAAGTAGAACCACTTCTTTAAATAATAGTAGGCTTTCAAATAATATGGCAGCTAGAGTTACAGCGCAATCACTTGGAGTTAGTGAAGAAATTTTTACTGATTTAAATTTAGGTGAACCTTCTGTATCAAATGATTCATTTACATACTATTCAACTAATAAATATATGATAAAAGTAAAAGATGTGGCAAATGATAAAATAGTTTATATCTCATTTTTTGAAGCAAAAGGCTCAGGAAATCAAGGGGATCAATTTGTTTATTTAACTAATAATATAAATGACATTGATGCAAAAATAGATGTTGAAAGGTCACTTGTTGTTAAAGATGGACAGGAATACAATGTAAGAGCAATAATTAGTAGATATGAGCAAAGAGCCATGGGGAACCAATTTCCAGTTTGTGATGCAGATACTAATTTAGGTGAATTAGCTGCACAATATGGTAACCCAATCTCAAGAACTTGTGCAACTTGTGGGGACTGTGAAGAGCATAGAACTCAGGCTCTAGCTGCATATAAAGAGCATTCTCCTAATATTAGAAAAGTTACAATAAACTCAGGTATAAATAGAAATGAATACCCTAATGTTTTCCCTGTAGTTGATGTAGTTTATGAGGATGAATTAAACCCAGAAAATACATTAAGCAAACAATATACATTGCTTTATGGTGATTATATAGATAATTTATATCAACTAAAATTTGATGGAATTGAGAAGATAAAAGAGGCCACTATTAAGTATTATATTGCTCAAGAAAATACATTTGGAAGATTATTAAGTGAAGGAAGAATTGAACCCGTTGTAACTAAACAAGTAATTATTTTAGATTCAGGTTTAGATGATATTACAAGAGCAAATGAAGATTCTAAAAGTATTTATGAAAACAATTTTAGTCCAGAAAATATTCAGTTAAATAGTAATCAAGGAGTATCATTATGGTAAGAATTATATTGATTTTTAGTTTTTTAATAGTAAATATTTATGCAAATAAATTACCAGAAAAAAATCTTGCAGTTTTTTCAAAATATGATGGAGATGCAGTTTTAATAAAATGGGTAATACCAAATTTAAATAAAGAGTATACTTATAAACTATACAGAACTAATAATCAAAATAAAGTTTTATTATCAACTTCTAGAAAAAAAACCTTTGATGAGGTAAAAGATAAATTTGATAAAGATGCCTTACTTGCCCTTTATCCTTATAAAAATGCTAAAACTATTGAAAAAAAACTTGAGGCTAAATTATTTTTAAATGATATTCAAAGATTAATGCCTTCAATAATCTCATTTCGTACAGATTTAGCAAAAGCCTTTGGTACTTTTTATAAAGATAAAACAGTCAGGTTAAAACAAAAGTATAGTTATGAGATAGAAGTTTTAGAAAATGATAAAAAGATTCTTTCTAAAAGCTTTGATATATATACTTATAAAAGAGCAATATCTCCTACTCCTCTTGGTTTAGAAGCTAAAGAAGATATAGATGGAATAAACCTTACATGGCAATTTGATTCTCTATTTTACGGATATAATATCTATATTAAAAAAAGCCCCTCTAAACAATTTGTAAAATTAAATAAAAGTCCAATCTCAATAAATACACAAAGTGATTTGTTTTATAAAGATAGAACATTAAAAAGATTAGAAACTGCTCAGTATAAAATTACTACAGTTGATTTTTTTGGTGAAGAGAGTGCTTTTAGTAACACTGTGACAGGATACTTTAAAGGTGATTTATCTACACCTAAGATTAAATACCTAAATGTATCTATTAATAATTCAAGGGTTAAGCTTCTTTGGAATAAATTAAAAGATTCAAAAACTTTTTATAATGTTTATAGAAGTAATTTAGTAAATGGTAAATATGAAAAATTAAATAAAAAAAAGATTTCTACAAATTTTTATGTGGATAAATCGATTGATGCTGGTAAAAACTACTATTATTATGTAACTACTATTTCATTTTTAGGTGAATCAAAACCCTCATCAAAAAGATTGGTTTCAGCACTTGATGTAGTTGCACCAAATAAAGTTAGTAATTTAAAAGCCGATGTAAAACCAGGAAAAATAAATTTAGTCTGGGACAAATCAAAAAATAAAGATATACTTGGTTATCGTGTATATTTTGCTATGGATAAAGATGATAAATATTATGCAAGAGTAAATAAAAAAGAGATCAAAGATAATAAATACACTCATGATTTGCCAAAAAACTTAAGTAGATTTAATTATTATTACAAAGTAACAGCTGTTGATAAAAGGTTTAATGAAAGTGATGATTCAAATATAATTAAAGTAAAACTTCCTGATGTTGTTGCACCAAAACAGCCGGTATTTTCAGTATATAGGGTTTATAGTAATAAAATATATTTGCAATGGGCTCCAATATATGATTATGATTTAAGCCATTATAATATTTATACTCAAGAGGGGACAAAATTAGTAAAGCTGAACTCTAAGAAACTTCTAAAAACTCAATTTGAACTTATTAATTATAAATTGCAAGGTATGAAAAAGTTTATTGTAACAGCTGTTGATAAAAGTGGTAATGAGTCTATAAAGAATAAACATATTTTATTAAGTGAAAAAGATACAAAAGCTCCTATAATTAAAAACATAAATTATGTACAAACTAAGGATGGTATAGAAATTTCTTTAGATATAAATGATAATGATTACAATGGTTTTGAAGTTTACAGAAGTAGTGGTAAAAGTCTTGCCTTTTATAAAATCTCAAATTTTATAAAAATAAAATCTTATATTGATAAAACATTATCAAAGGATACTAAACAATGGTATCAACTATGGGTTTATGATAAAGCTGGGAACATAAAGAAAAGTGATACAAAAGAGATTTTATGGAAAAATTAAAACACTTTAGATTTGTTTTTCTTTTTAACTGTTTAGCTTTATTAATAGGATGTGCAGAAAATCAACAAATCTCTATATCCTCAAATAAAAACTTAAGTTCAAAAAAAATAAATCAAGTTAGTTCAAAAAAAGAGAATATTTCTTCTTTTATAAAATCAAAAGAAATTGATATAAAGGAGATGAAAATAGAAAATAGAAATGGTATTCTTTTTGTTGAAGATAAAATAAAAGAATATGTGATATCTTCTAATGGTTTAGACTATAATTCCCACTTATCTCGTGATAAAAAAATTTTAGTTGTAGATGTATTAAAGACAAACAATCTTCAGACTATAGAAATTTTTTCAAAAAAAGACTCTAGTATATTTAAAAGAGTAAAAAGTAATTTAAAAAAAGATCTTTGGAATAGCAATTTAAAAGATAAAACTTATAAGTTTAAAGATATTAAAAACCCTCAATTGAAATTTTATAAATGGGTTGGTAATGATACTTTTGATTTAACACTATCCTATGAATTTAATGATAAATTTTATGAAAATATGATTCGTTATAATGTTTATAATTAAAAGAATAATAATTAGTTATTCATAAACGATTAACTTTTTTTCATTATAATTACACAATTAGATACAAACAATTATTTAGGATATAAATGCTTTTAATGAAATTAAAACCCAAAGAAAAATTTGCATTCTTACAGCTTGCTCACTATTTAGCAAGAATTGATAATGACTATGGAGAAAAAGAAGAAGAGATAATCTTAGAATACTGTGCAGAAATGGGAATTGAAAACGACGATGACTTCGAAATTGAAGATTTCTCATTAGCGGACACATTAGAAACTTTTAAAACAAAAAAAAGCAAAAAAATTGTCGTAATGGAATTAATGATTTTAATTCATGCAGATGATAAATTTGATTTACAGGAAAAAGCATTAATTTCACAAATAAATGATACCTTTCAACTATCAGGTGAAAATTTAGAATTTTGCTCATCATGGGGAAAAGGTGTTGCAGCCTTGTATGCTCAAGGTAAACTTTTTATTCATGGATAGTTAATTATTATAATTTTTATATTTAAATAATTTTACTAGGATAAATTAGATAGAATATCTACTATGGAAATCATCGAAAAATTAAATTTAAAAATTGATAAGTTAGTACATGAATATGAACTCTTAAAAAGAGAGAATAATATGTTGCGTCAAGATTTAGAAGATTTAAAAAATAAAAACGATGAATTAGAAAGAAATAATCAAGATATGCTTTTAAGAATTGACAGTACATTAACTTTTGTTGAGGCTAAACACATTGCAAAATAAACTTACTTTTCACATTAATAATATGGCTTATACAATTGTTGTAGATGAAAAAATAGAAAGAGAGATAAGAAAATATCTTGAACCTGATAAAAACTCAGATACACGAGAGTTGTTAGCTGCGTATATCAGGCTTGCTCAAGAGTATACAATTTTCAAAGAAGAATTAGAGCAAATTTCAGAAAAAATACCAAAACTTTAATTATGAAAAAAGCTTTTTCTTTTCTTGAAATAATTATAGTAATTCTAATAATTTCTATAATATCAACATTTTTAATTATAAAAACATCATCAAGTCTTGACTTTGTTAATAAAACTAATATTAATGCAGATATTGCACAAATTAGAAGTTCTATATCAAAAGAAAATTCAAAAAATGTACTTTTAAATGATACTTCTATTTTAAAGCTAGATGATGCAAATATTGAAGAGGAAAAAAGTTTATTGTTTTCAAATATTTTAGATAAACCGTTAATTTCAACAAATAGTTTAAAAAAAGAGATTGGAAAATGGATTAAAACCTCTTCAAATAAATATAAAATTTATATTACAAACGAAGAGTATTTAGAATTTGAATTTACAAATAATAGTTTTAACTGTATAAGTAGTATTGAATTATGTAAGGATTTTGAGTGAATTATTATGAAGTAAGTTTTTTAAAATCACCATTAAATCCTTTAACCTATGAAAGTTTAGAAGAGATTAAAATAGGAACAAAGGTTTTAGTTCCTTTAGGTAATAGAAAAAAACAAACTCCTGCAGTTGTAATAAAAAAAGTTCCTAAACCAGAATTTAAATGTGTAGAGATTTTGGAAATTTTACCTTTTTATTATGATGAGAAAATGTTTGAAATCGCAAAATTTATCTCCCAATATTATGTATGTTCATTTGGTGAAGCTTTGAGTGTGTATGTTCCTTTTGATGAAAAAATACAAGAGGAAGAAAACAAAATTGAATTTGATTCTAAAATTTGCTTATCTAAAGAACAAGAAAAAGCTTATAATTTTTGCCAAGAAAAAAAACAAGCCTTACTTTTTGCAAATACAGGAAGTGGAAAAACAGAAATCTATATTAAAACTATTGAAAAAGTTTTAAATGAAAATGGTAATGCAATTTTATTGATGCCTGAAATCTCTTTAAGTCCACAAATGCAAAAGCGTTTAGAAAAAGTATTTGGAGACAGTGTTGCTATTTGGCATTCTAAAATCACAAAAAAGAAAAAAGAAAAAATCCTTGAGGGGATTTATAAAGGGGAAATAAAATTAGTTGCAGGTGCTAGATCAGCTTTATTTTTACCCTTTAAAAATCTAAAATTAATAGTAGTAGATGAGGAACATGATGAATCATATAAAAGTGATTCAAAACCAAGATATAATGCAAAAGATTTATCTTTGTATATTGCAAAAAAATTTGATATTAATCTTATTTTAGGAAGTGCAACAGCTTCAATCTCTTCTTTTTATAAATTGCCTTTTTATAGATTAAAAGAAACATTTTTTGAAACAAAAAAACAATTGACATTTGATGATTCTTCAACGGAATTATCAAATTTAATTTTAAATAAAATTGCAAATGTTCTAGAAAACAAAAATCAAGTTATTGTTTTTTTGCCAACAAGGGCGAATTTTAAATATCAAATTTGTACTTCATGTGGAAAATCTGTTGAATGTCCATATTGTTCAGTTTCAATGAGCTTACATAAAAATGATTTGGCTTTAAAATGTCATTATTGTGGATATGCACAAAAGATTCCAGAACAATGTCCATCTTGCAATAATGGAATTATTCATAATATAAGAGTTGGTACAGCAGAGGTTGAAGAGAGATTAAAAGAGTTCTTCCCTGAAAAAATCATAAAAAGATTTGATAGAGATGAAATAAAAACAGATACTAAACTAAAAAAAGTTTTAAATGATTTTAATGCAAATAAAATTGATATCTTAGTTGGTACACAAATGCTTTCAAAAGGGCATGATTATCATAATGTAAAACTTGCAGTTGTTCTTGGAATTGATTCTGTTTTAAATATGAGTTCCTATAAAGCAAGGGAAAGAGCCTTATCCTTACTTATTCAAATATCAGGAAGAAGTGGTAGAAAAGGTGAGGGTGAAGTGATAATTCAAACCCAAAATCAAGATTTACTTAGTTATTACTTGCAAGAGTGTGATTATGAAGATTTTTTAAACCAAGAATTAGAATTTAGAGAGGGGCTTTATCCCCCTTTTATTAAAATGGCTAAGGTTATCTTTGCCCATGAAAATGGTTTAAAGGTAAAAGATGAATTAGATAAATATGTAAAAATTTTAAAAGAGTATGATGATATAGAGGTTGTTGGATTTGGACAAAGCCCAATTTTCAAAATGGCAAATAAATATCGATATGAAATAATACTTCGTTCATCAACTGCTAAGGCACTTTTAATCGCTCTTCACTCAATTAATTCAACAATGGCATCAATAGATATGGATAGCTCTTTTTAAGTTTATTAACTTAGCTTTTTGTGAAATTTGAGTATAATCCACAAAAAATTTTAAAAGGATAACTAGGCATGGCATTTACAAAAGATGATTTTAAAAGCAAAATAGAAGAGATTCAATCTCAATCTTGGTATAAAAACCCAATTGGTTTTGGTATTGCAAGAGTTGATAGAGGACAATTAAATCCTGAAAAAGTTTTACAAGCAACATATCCAGTAATGAACTGGGAAGAAAACTATGGTTCAGCTGCAGTATTTCTTAATGCATTAAAAGAAGCAGGTGTTGAAGTTGATACATCAAAGTCTGAATTAGTAGCAACTGTTAGTGATGTATTTTTAACTTCTTGTATTGAGGTATTTAGACCTTATATCCCTGAAGCAAAAGGTGCTGAACATAAAAATGTTCAAGTTATTTCTCAATTAGCATCTTTACCAATTGATTCTGGGTTTACTGCTGAAGATTATAAAGTTGTATTTATTTTTGAAGATGAAGCTCCACAAAGTGCTGAAACAGTATATTTAAAACTTTATGCTTTATCAACAGGAAAAGCTAAATTAAGAGGATTAAATCTTAATGGTGCATTTGGACAATTAGAAAATTGTGCATGGGTTGGTAATCAGCCAATTGAATTAGATTGGTTAAGAGAAAATGAGATTGCATTAAAACTTTCTGGAAAATATCCATCAATCACTAAAGTTGATAAATTTCCACAATTCTTAGATCACGTAATCCCTGCAGATAATACAAGAATCTTAGATACTAACAAAGTTAGAATGGGTGCTCAATTAGCTGCTGGAACTACAGTTATGCCTGGTGCTGCTTATATTAACTTCAATGCAGGAACTGAAGGTGCAGTTATGGTTGAGGGTAGAATCTCTTCATCTGCTAAAGTTGGAAAAGGTTCAGATGTTGGTGGTGGAGCTTCAATTCTTGGAGTTTTATCTGGAACTGATGGTGTTCCTGTAACTATTGGAGATAACACTTTATTAGGTGCTAACTCTTGTACTGGTACAAGTATTGCTGATGGTTGTATCTTAGATGCTGGTGTTACAATTTTACCAGGGACTAAAATTACACTTTCTGAAAAAGCTGTTGCAGCATTAAAAGAGATTAATCCAGACAAAGAGATTAAAGAGCTTATGAGAGGTATGGATTTCCAAGGTGTAAATGGAGTTCACTTTAGACAAAACTCAGTAACAGGTCAAATTATTGCTATGAGAAGTACTAGAGAAGTTAAATTAAACGAAGATTTACACTAATCATAGTTTAATACAATAAAAAAGGGGTAGCTATTTTAGCTACCCCTTTTTTTTATTTGATATTTATTTTTTAAAATAAGTCAACACTACTAACTTGTTCTTCTTTAAATCTTACAACTTTATCTCTACCACTACTTTTTGCTTCATATAATGCAATATCTGCATTTTTAAGAACTGAATCAAAGTTTTTACCATCTTGCGGGAACATAGATAAACCTATACTAATAGTTTTTTTAAGTTTTGCCCCTGCATAAACATCAATCTCATTTTCCCTAACTTTTTTACCAATATTATTTGCAATTTTTAGGGCACTTTCAGCATCTTTAACACCAACAAGTAATACTATAAATTCTTCTCCTCCATATCTTATTACAAGATCAGATTCTCTTACAGACTCTTCTAAAATAGATCCAAGTTCTTTTAATACTTTATCTCCAATATCGTGACCATATTCATCATTAACAGCTTTAAAGTGGTCCATATCTAACATTAGTACACCAATGTTTAAGCTTTCTCTTTTTACTTGAGGAATTAGCTTTTTAGAATGTTCATCTAGAAATTTTCTATTATAAAGACCAGTAAGCCCATCTCTAAATGCTGAATTTTTCAATGCATTCATTAATAGATTAACTTCAAGAGAAGGTGTAGCCTCTTTCAAATAATTTTTAATAAATACTGTTTTTTGTTTTAATTGCTCAAACTCTTCTTCTGTATCTACAACACAGTGTACTATTAGATATAGACTTTTTACAATATTTATATTAAAACAATAATAGTATTTGTCTTTTTCATCAAAATATTGACAACTATTATGTAAATCAATCGAATGTACATCACTTTTTGTTCTAGCACTTCTACATAGTTCTGGAGATTCACAAAGGGTTTTATAACAATAAAATGATTCACCTTTTTCAATAACTTTTGTAATTTTATTATTTAACATATCTATTTCAGAAAATGTAAAATTTCTTAATTCAAACTCATTTTCCATAACATCTGCAAGTCTTTTATAAATCTCTTCTTTAGAACTATCTTGTTCAACCTCTTTTTTAAATTGATACAAGTTTGAAAGTTTTTTGATAATTTCCCTTGATTCACTTAAAGGGTTTCTATTTGTTAAAAATTCAGTTCTATAACCAATAAATCCTTGTAGTTTTTTATCAATCTCTTCTGTTGTATCTTTAAAGGTTATCATTAGATTATTGTAATCATTGGTTAAGTTTCTAATATCTTCTGATAATCCAAATGGAGGTTCAATTTTTTTAAAGTTACCATTTAAAGCATAATTAAGGTTGTCTTTAAATAGAGTTAATAAAAAAGTATATGGACTAAGCACTTTTTTACTAATAAATGTAAATATTAGAACTGTTAACATAACAACAAAAAGAGTTAGATATAAAGATTCAATACCAATTTCTTTAATAGAACTAATATCTAATTCCATAGAAACAGCACCTAGAGTTTCACCTTGAGAAACATTATGACACTTAAGACAATCAATCCCTTTATCTGGTTGTGCAATATAAGGAATAGATATTCTAATTTTTGAAGTTGTTAAACCTTCATCAACCTCATATTTTATTTCACCAGTTCTTAAAACCTCTTCATCAATTTTATCTCTTGGGATATTAAAAGAGGTAGTATTAAATTGTTGATTGATTTTTTCACTTCTTACAAGCCATAGCTTCTCAATATTTCTAATATTAGAAACAGATCTAATAAATGTATCTACATCATCCATATTGTTATTTACCATATGAGAAGTCAATCCACTTTTTACAACTTCAGAAATAGAATTTGCATTATGAATAGCAGATTTTATTCCAACATTTCGTAAATTGTATAAACTGTAAAAGGTTATAAAAATTGATAAAATAATTATTATTAAAACAGAAAGAATTAGTAATTTTTTCTTCATTTAGTCATCCCGGTGAGTATTAAATAATAAAAAATTTATTATTTTTGGATATATTATCATAATAATCTTATTATTTCAAAGTCAAAAACTATATTTTGAATAGATCTTTTGGATTAATATGCATTTCATTTTTTGTTGCTTGAAAAGTTAGTGTATCATTTACTCTTCCAACTACATAACCTTTTTTTATCCATCTTCCAACTTTTAAAGAGGGAGAGATTTTATCAAGGTGTGAATAAACTGTATGAAGCCCATTTTGATGGGCAATAATTACAACATTTTCAAGCATTCCTGCATCTTTTTTTGCATAAACAATCTTTCCATTAAATATAGCTTTTACTTTTGCTTGTGGACTTTTAGATTTTAATACTATTGATTCATTAAAAAGTTCAATTTTATATACAGGATCAAAATATGTACCAAAGTTCTTAATTACATCAAATGAATCAAGGGGTGCAATAGTTTTTCTTCCTTTATACTTTGATATTTTAATACCTGAAGTTGATGAGCCAATCATTCTTACATCAATATCAATATTATTGGCATATTGCTCATTTCTAGTATCATCTATATTGAAGTTTTCTTGCTTAGCTTTTGATGATTGTTTATTCTTTTTACTAGCAGCTAATTTTTTTGCCCTTGCAATTCTTTCTTCTTTTTGTTTTTCTAATTCCTCTTTTTTAAGGATGTTTAATTTTCCAAGTAATGTTTTTAATGATTCTTGTTTTTGTAGAGTCTTTTTTAACTCTTCTTGATAAATTTTATGTTTCTTTTCTAAAGATACTAAAGATTTAGAGTGTTTTATTTTTAGTTGATTTAACTCTTTTTTTCTTTTTTTTCTATCTTCTATATAAGAAGCAATTTTTTTGATTCTATTTTGATTTTCTTTTTTATTTTGGGTAATTAAGTCATAAGAATTATTAAGCTTTAAAATTTCATCTTTTGAACTTTGAGATAAAATAGTATATATTTCTGAATCAATCAATTCTTCTAAAGAGCTTTCATCTGCAAGCTTCAATGCAATAGCAGAAGAGAATTCATCTATTATAACTTTTACTATTTGCCTTTCATTTTCTTTTTTCTCTTTTATTAATGTTTTAGAGTTTTTTTGTAAGCTTGTAAGTTGACTTTTTGCATCTTCTAATTGTTCTTCATGTTTTTTTATATCATCATTTACTATATTTATATCTTTTTCAAGATCAGTTAATTCTTTATTTTGTTTTGAAATTTGTTTAGCCAAGACTTTAATTAAAAAGTCTGTTTTCATTTGAGTTGTTTTACTTTTCTCAAGTATTTTTTTATTACTAGTAATTTTTTTATCGATGTTTTTTGTTGAAGAATCTAAAAAACTGAATAATATTATTGAAAAAAATAAAAGTCTAATCATATTTCATTTTGTATTTTAAAAGTACACCTATTATTGTTAATATTGAAATTCCAAAAGATAGTAAGAATATTTTAATAAGTGAATTATTTATTGTAAGTGTAACAATAACAATATCTTCTAAATCTTTTGGTAATAATACACCAATGTCTCCAACTAAATATATAAAAATTCCTGAAACAATTAAAAATGATAACAAAGAACTCATAATTGCATATTTTAAAATTGTAGATGAACTATATAAAATAGAAGCACCATGAAGTTTCAAAATAGTGATTTTTTCATGATGTTCATGAAACCAGATTCTAATTTGTTTAGAAATCATAATTATTGCAAAAATCAAAATTATTGAAAATAAAATTAAACTAATTTGATTTAAAAGCAATAATAATAGATATACACTATTATGGTTTTTTGAAAACATCTCAACTTTTCTAATATTTTTGTTTTGATATAGTTGATTTTTTATAATTTCTAATTGACTAGTTGTTGGAAAAACTTCAAGTTTAATTTTATAAAAATGGGGTAGTTTTTGTTTTAATAAATCAATAGAAGATTTTGATAAACTCGATTTTATATTATTTATAATCTTATTGTTTTCAAGGGTAATGATTTTTTCAACTCTTATATCACTAAGTTTAGTTATCTCTTCTTTTATTAAAGGTGTGTTTGTAATTACAACAATTGAATAATCATTAGCAATAGTTTTTTTATAATTATCCAAAATATTAGAAGAAAAAAGATAAATTATAAAAGAGATTAACATTGCTGTTAACGGAATAACAAAAGCGAAAGTGTTTTTAAGAAACTTCATATATTATTCCATCCTCAATAGATAACTGTCTAAATCTAATACCAAAGTTTTTAGGAACTCTATGGGTTACAACAACCACAGTAATTCCCAACTGTTCATTTGCACCTTTTAATAAATTCCAAACTACGTCAGCAGAATAATCATCTAGGTTTCCAGTTGGTTCATCTGCAATGATTATTTTTGGATTATGAGCTAAAGCTCTTGCAACTGCAACCCTTTGTTGCTCTCCTCCACTAAGTTCATTTGGATAATATCCTTCTCTATGACTTAATTTTACATGGGCAAGAAGTTTTTTTGCTTGTTCTTTTGAAATATCGTGTGAATAGCCATTGATTTTTAATGGAATCATAATATTTTCTTCTATAGTCCATTCTTTGATTAGTTTATAATCTTGGAAGATAATTCCAATATCTTTTCTCAATCTTCTAAGAGCTTTTCCTTTAATCCCAAAAACCTCTTGACCTGCAATATTTAAATTACCATGCTTTAATGGAATTTCACCATAAAAAGATTTTAATAGAGTAGATTTCCCGCTACCACTTGTTCCCCCAATGAATATAAACTCTCTTTCTCTAATAGAAAAATTACCTTTTTTTATAATGTATTTATTCTCATCATATGAAAGATAGATATTCTTGGCATTAATCATTTTTTAACATCTCTTTTAATTGATTATGTGCTTTTATATTTGCACTTGTAGGTAAAGGAAGGTCTTGAAAATATCTTGCTTTTTTATTTTCAATTAAAATATATTTATTTAAAGGTCTATCAAAACTTCCAAAGGTTACTTGAATTAAACCTGAGTTTTCCCCTTTTATTGTAAAGATATCTTCAATATGGATAAAGTAGTCATCTTTTACAACAGCTTTTGTACTAATATTATTTATAATTTCATCAAATTCAATCTCTTTATCAAATGTGAAATCATAATTGAAGTTAATTTCTTTATCCTCTTGAGAGCATTTTAATACTACATCATAAATATGTTTACCTTGTTTTTTCCATCTATCTTCGTATTTACTTGAAACTGCCAAGTCTTTATTTATATCAATAGTTATCTGTCCAGATGGTAAATTTGTTAAAAGGTCAACACAATAATCAAAATATTTTCTACTATCAGTTCTAAGTTCTAAAGTTCCCTCTTTTTTTAATACCCTTAAAGCTTCATTGATAAAAGCATTTGAATATATTCTTCTATGGGGTTTTTTATCCCAAGGAACAGGGAAATGAACAAATATTTTTCCAACTTTATTTGATTTTATAAATTCCATAAATAATCTTGCATCATAATTGACTACTAAAATATTTTCAATTCCTTGAATTTCAACTTGTTTTAGTAATTGTTCAATTGATGGAGTGTGTATTTCAAGACCAATATATTGAATTTTTGGATTCTCTTTTGCTTGGTGTAAAAGGTGCCTTCCACTACCAAATCCAATCTCTATGTTAATCTCTTTTTCTGTATCAAAATCATTTACAAAATAATCAATATCCTTTAGATATTTTTGTGTAGGTTTGATTTTTTGGTTTATACTTTGAGTATTTGAAAAAACTATATTTGCATCAACTTCTTTTACATAGGCATTTAAAGCATCTTTTACAAGTTGCACAGGAGTTACTCTAGTTACTTTATCAACTTTTAAAAGGTGATTTTCATCTTTTTGTTTTAATGTAAGTAAAAAATCTTTATTCTCTTTTTCTACACAAATTTTGTATTCTGTTTTTCTAGGTTTACTAGTAAAATTAAATGATTTTGCAATAAATTTAAAAGTAACATCTTCATTTTTTGAAGGTGTTACTAATTCTTTTTTAAAACTGTCAAATATAATGTGCGGCATCTATTACTTCAACTCTTGTAATTTAGGTAAAACTAATTCTGTTTTATCAGTAATCTCAGATAAAATACCATCTTTATCAACAGCTTGAATTGAGTAGCTATAAACTACACCTCTTACAATATCTTTATCTTCAAATCTTAAAGCATTGATGTTTTCAATTGTTTCTTTTTTTGTTTTAAAGAAATTTTCTTTGATACTTTTATGAATAACATAAGATACAGCTCTTCTATCACCAGGTTGCCAGTTTAAAATTGCTTTTTCACCTTGAATTTGTGCTAAAGTGATAACTGGTTTTGCTAATTTTCCTAAAGTTGAACCCATTACAGAATTGATATTTAAATCACTTTCTAATCCATCTTTGTCAACAGAACTTATTTTATAAAAATACGCTTTTCCATCTTCATTTACAAAATCTTGGAATTCTAAAGTATTTGTATCAACAGTTTTGATAACATCAAATCCACTTTCAGCATTTGAACTTCTATAAATATTGTATTTAATTACATCAGAAGATTGTGAAGGTTGCCAAGTTAATACAATTTTTCTTGGTAAATCTCTAGATGCTTGTAAACTTAAAATCCCCTCAGGTAATGGTTTTGTTTGTGCTTTTACAATTGTACTTGGTTGTGATTCTAATCCATCAAAACTTATAGCAGTAACTCTATAGTTATAAACTACATTATCATCTAAGTCTAAATCTATATATTCAGCTTGTAATCTTCCCTCAACAGTATCAAGTTTTTCCCATTCACTTGTTGCAGGCGAACTTCTTTCAATTTTATATGACTCAATTCTTTCATTTGAATGAGGTCTCCAAATAATTTTAATTTGTCTTGGTAGATTTGAAATTGCTTGAATAAAACTAACACCTTCCATTTTTGGTAAAGTTGATACGATATAATCATTTGTAGTTCTAGATTCAACTTCCCCTTTTGTAGCTGAAGAGATTTTGTAAACATATTTTGTATTTGGCGTTAAATCTTCATCAACATAATGTGTAGTATATCTGTTTTTAACAGTGTCAATTAATTTTAATTTTCCACCATCTTCTTGAAGATTAGCTCTATAAAAGTGATATCCAACAACTCTTGGATCATCAACTTTTCTCCACTCAAAGGCAATATTATTAATATCAGAGATAGTTCTAATAGAAGCAGAATCAACAACTTCTAAAGTTTCATCTATTTTTGGAAGATTTGGTTGAGATAGATTACCATTTGTACATCCACTAACTAGTAAAATCAAAGCAGTTAATGATGTTAGTTTCATTAATTTTGTCATATACACTCTCCATGTTAAAGTTTTTTTCTAAAAATTCTTGCATATCATTATTAAGCTTTGCAGTAAAACTCATTTGTTTATTTGTAATTGGGTGAATTAAATATAAATTATATGCATGTAAATAAAATCTATTTATTTTATTTAATTCGCCCTTAAATCCATATAAATTATCACCAAGTATATGCCTATTTATCGAAGCTAGATGCACTCTTATTTGATGAGTTCTTCCTGTGAAAAGTTTAGCAGCTATTAAGTCATATTTTTCATTATTTGATGTGGCTAACTTACAAAAAGCTGATTTTGCATTTTTCCCATTTTCTAAAATCGACATTTTAAGTCTATTTGTAGGATTTCTCCCGATAGGTTTTTCAACGATTAAATCTTCTTTTAGGGGTAAATCTATAATTGCAAGATAATATCTTCCCATGGTTTTATCTTCTAGTTGTTTTGCAAGTCCAACATGGGCTTCATTACTTTTAGCAACAACCATAACACCACTAGTTCCTTTATCTAGTCTATGAACAATTCCATGTCTTTCTTCACCTGAAATTGTTGAAAGGGATATTTTTTTTAGTTTAAGCCAATCAACTAAAGTTGCATCTTTCACACTTGGGGCATCGTGAATTGTGAGATTATAAGGTTTGTTTAAAACCAATATATGTTCATCTTCATAGATAATTCCAACCTCTTTATCTTTTAAAGATTCTTGTATAAACTCTTCATCTTTTACTGGATTTATTTGTGCTTCGGGGAAAAATACTTCTACTTCTTGATTCTCTTTTAATTTTATTCCTGGTTTACTTACAGTTTTTCCATCTACTTTTACATACTCTTTTTTTATTAGTTGTTCAAGTTGGTTTCTTGAAGCCTCAATATTAAGGCTTAGAAACTTATCTAACCTATTTGGCTCTTGGACAATAAAAATTTTATTCATATTTAGATACTCTTTCATTATGCGTTTATTTGACAAAAGAATTATATCTCATTTTGACTATTTATTAATAATATTCATTTTACCTTTGGTTTTGCTTTCTTATAATTTGATAAGCGAAACAAACACTGCTTTAGCGAATAAGCAGTTGATGTATTTTTCCATCTCATTAGTTGCTTTTTTTATAGTTTTTATTTTACCTATTAGACGCCATATTAGATTAATTCCTCTTTTATATTGGTTGGGGATTATACTTTTATTAGCTGTGGAATTTTTTGGAGAAACAAGGCTTGGTGCTAAAAGATGGCTTTCTTTACCAATTACAGGGATGACAATTCAACCAAGTGAACTTTTTAAACCTGTATTTATATTAATGATTGGATATTTAATTCAAAATAGAGAACCTGAAAAAGGTGGCTACAATTTTAAAGATTTTATCTATTTCTCTTTTTATATTCTTTTACCTTTTGTTTTGATAGCAAAAGAGCCAGATTTAGGGACAGCTTTAGTTTTACTTTTAGTTGGTTATGGGATATTATTTATTATTGGCGTAAATTGGAAAATATGGGCAGGTATTGTTATTACTATTGCATTAGCTTCCCCCTTGATATACTCAAATTTAATTAAAGATTATCAGAAAAAAAGGATAAAAGACTTTTTATCTGAAAAACCAAGTTACCAAGTTCAACAATCAATTATTGCTATTGGTAATGGAGGTGTTGTAGGTAAAGATACAGAAGAAGCAACACAAACTCAATTAAAGTTTTTACCAATTGCTACTAGTGACTTTATTTTTGCTTATTTTGTTGAAAGGTATGGTTTTTTAGGGGCTTTTGGACTTATCTTTGTTTATGGATTATTGATATTTCACCTATTATCTTTAAATTACTATTTCCATGATGATTATATTATTCGCGCCTTTGCCTCCGGATTGGGTTTTTTAATATTTTTTAATATGAGTGTAAATATTTTGATGGTTATAGGTTATGCACCTGTTGTAGGCCTACCTTTACCTATGTTTTCATATGGGGGAAGTTCTTTTATTAACTTTATTGTTTTATTTGCAATATTGGAAAATCTTCTAGCTTTTAGGTTTATGGATTCTTATCAATTTGAAAGAAGACTAAAATAGTTGAATTAAAAAATTAATTCAACTGTTTAGTTAAATAAATAGCTTTTGTTTCTAAATAAAGCTCTTACTTTATCCATTTGAGAGTAAAAGTTTGACATCATAACTGTAAGAATATATCTTCCTTTTTTTGTTAAATTAATAACATCATCTTCAATATAAATAATTCCAAAATTTTTAAGAATAAATAGTTCTTTTCCTAAAACTTTTTCTAAACTAATTTTAAATTTTTTGTTATAAGCTTTTATATCAAAAGTACCAGAAAATAGAGTGCATAAGATATAGTATTGAATTACATTTTTTTTACTAAATTCACTTTTTGCTAAAATCGTGTCTTTTTTTGTTTTTAATAACTCTTCATATTTTTCTAAGTCAAATGCATTAATAAATAATTTTCCCTCTAAATAAGAAAAAGCGCCACTTCCAAGTCCTATATATTCGTTGTGAGTTGAGATATATTCATCATTCATATTAACTTTATCCCTTGAAAATGACCACATGTTATTAGCATGATAATCTTTTAATTCTTCATTTATGATATTATAAAAATGTTCTTTATTATTGTTTGGCTCAAATCTATTTGTAAATTTTGAATTAAGGGTTGAACTCATTAGTGGATATGCAACTACTTGTTCAATTCCAAGTGATTTTGCTATTTTTATATCATCTCTTAACATTTTTTCTGTTTGATTTGGAAGATTAAATATCAAATCAATATTTGTCATAGGTAAGATTCCTTGTACAGCTTTGATTTTTTTTATTAATGACTTAACATCACCAAATTTGTCAAATCTTCCCAATTGTTTTAATAAGGTATCATTAAAACTTTGAACACCAATGGATAATCTTCTCACATAACCTTTTAATTTTTTTACAGTTTCAACTTCAATATGATTTGGATCTGTCTCACAAGATACATCATCTACATCAAAACATTTTTTTAAAAGTTTTAATGTTTTTAATAACTCTACATCGTTTATAAGTGGACTTCCTCCACCTATATAAATAGAGTCAATTTTTACATTATGGGATTTAAGTATTTTTATCTCTTCTCTTAAATTTTCAAAATATTTTGTAGAAGTTTTCATATTATGACTGTATTTGTGAAAAGTGCAAAATGGACAAAGATTGTCGCAAAATGGGATATGTAAATAAAGAAGATAAGAGATGTCGTTATTGATATGATTAAATTTAGAATCATTTTTTTGGGTTTTTATAATCTTAACGGACGACTCAAAAGTTTTATCAACTATATTATTTACAATGTTATTAAAAAGTATATTTTTCATATTGTTAATCATTTTTAATCCTTTCTAGAAGTTTATACCTATTTAGTAAATTTAATGTAAATGTAAAGGCAAAAATAGATTTATCTAAATTATATAAACTTAAAGTGAGATTTAATATGAGATTTACATTAAATTTACATACTAGTATTAAGATTTCATTATCAATATTTAAAAGGATCAAAAATGAGTAGTACATTTAATAGAAGAGATTTTCTAAAAGCTACTTCAGCAACTGCTGCTATTGCAGGTACCTCTTGCATGGCAGGTAAGTTAGGTTCTCTTGATAATCCAGTATTTTCAGGTGGAAACAAAACTGTTAACTCTTATTGCGAGATGTGTAGTAGTAGATGTCAAATAACAGCAAAAGTAGAAAATGGAAAAATAAAATTCATTCAAGGTAATAAACATTCGAAAGGGATGAAAACTTCAGTATGCGCAAGAGGCGCAGCAGGACACTCTCAACTTTATGATAAAGAAAGATTAGTAAAACCTTTAATTAGAGTAGGGCAAAGGGGTGAAAACAAATGGATGGAAGTAACTAATGAAGAAGCATTAGAATTTATTGCTAAAAAATTAGCAAAAATAAAAGAGGAATATGGTGCTAAATCAGTTATCTTTTCCGCAAAAACAGGGGATCACCATCATAATATGGCTACATTTGCAAGTGCTTATGGTAGTCCAAATATTTTCTCACATGTAAGTTCATGTCCAGTTTCTTATAAAATTGCTTTTCCCCATACATATGGAACAGGTTTGAAAAGAGACTTTTCTAATGCAGATTATATTTTAAATTTTGGGCATAACCTATTTGAAGGTATTGATGTAAGTAAAACAAAAAAATTAGCAAATGCTGCAAACTCTGATAAAACTAAACTTGTAGTATTAGACCCAAGGTTTTCAATTGTTGCAGCAAAAGCAGATGAGTGGCATGCTGTTAAACCTGGAACTGATCTTGCCTTTGTTTTATCTTTAATACATGTATGGTTAAGAGATGGAACTTATGACAAAGAATTTGTTGATAAATATACTATAGGTATTGAAAAAATTATTGAAAATACAAAAGATACAACTCCTATATGGCAAGAAAAAATCACAGGAATTAAATCTGAAGTTGC
The DNA here is from genome assembly GCF_005771535.1 of Arcobacter arenosus. NCBI lineage: Bacteria > Pseudomonadati > Campylobacterota > Epsilonproteobacteria > Campylobacterales > Arcobacteraceae > Arcobacter > Arcobacter arenosus. Next base: position 57,790 of record NZ_VANU01000001.1, on the reverse strand, counting down.
AGAAAGAGTTGCAAAAGAGATAGCTGCTGCAGCTCCTAGAGTTATTATTGATTGGGGACATAAAACTACAACAGGTCCAAGTGAATATCAAAGAACAAGAGCTATTTTAGTTGCAAATGCACTTATGGGTAACCTCGAAAAAGAGGGTGGTTTATATATGACAAAAAAAGCTAAAACTGTAAATAAACTAGCAAAAGTAGATATTGCACCTACCATTGGAAATCCTGATAAAGCAATTAAAATTCTAAAAGAACTAAGAATTGATAAAGCGGGTGAAAAAGGTGAGGAAAATGTTTTTGTTTCTAGAAAAAATGGTGTTTTAATGGATATTCCAAATGCAATTATGACAGGAATTCCATATGAGGTAAAAGCATGGGTATTAACAAGACATAATCCATTAATTACCGTTGCTGATTCAACAAAAATGAAAAGGGCTATGGAAAAACTTGATTTAATTGTTGTAAATGATGTTTATATGAGTGAAACTGCTATGTTAGCAGATGTTGTTATTCCAGAAGCAACTTATCTTGAAAGAGATGAAGGTATTATGGATAAATCATCAAAAGCTCCTGCGTATCAAATGAGAAATAAAATCGTTGACCCAATTAATAACACTTTATCAACTGCTGAAATATTTAGAAGTTTAGCAAATAAATTAAATGTTGATGGTTCATACAAATGGGATAATATGACTCAATATAGAGTTCAACAAGCAAAAGGTAATACTCAATTACTTGAAAAACTTGTAAAAGATGGTTATGTATCATTTGGAATTCCAAGTTTATTATATAGGGAAAAAGATTATGTAGATAAATTTGTTAACAAATATCCAAAAGCAGTAGAAAATGTTGATGAAGATGGATTAATGACAAGTATGATGAAGTTTAAAACTCCTAGTGGAAAAATTGAACTTTTTTCAGAGAAAGTTGAAAAAGAGTTCCCTGGGTATGGTGCTCCAGCAATAGATGATTTTGATGTTGCGAAGGGATTTCCATATATTATCACTTCAGGTAAAACAGCAATTCATACAAATGGGCATACACAAAATATTCCATATCTAAATAGTTTAATGAGTGATAACCCAGTTTGGATAAATCCTGTTACTGCAAAAAAAGAGGGTATTAAAACTGGAGATAAAATTTTTATTGAAAGTTATGTTGGAAAAGAAAAAGCTACAGCTTTTATTACAGAGGGGATTAGACCTGATACATTGTTTGTTTACATGGGATTTGGTAGAGAATCGGAAAAATTAACAAGAACCAATGGAATAGGAACTAGTCAAGGTAAATTATTGTCTTTACAAAAGGGACCAGTTTGTTCAACAATGATTACAAACATTGGTGCAAGAATAATTAAGGCGTAAGGGGTAAGCTATGAAAAAAAATTATAGAATGATACATGATGAGAATTTATGTATTGGATGTCAAGCATGTAGTGTAGCTTGTAGAAGTGAAAATAATGTACATGAAGATGTATTTAGACTTCAAGTAAGAATAAATACTGAAGGAACTTTCCCTAACCTTAAAATGGATATGAAAAGACAATCTTGTGCAATGTGTGAAGATGCACCTTGTGTTGATGTTTGTCCAACAGGGGCATCGTTCCAAACAAAAGATGGACTTGTCCAACTTGACCAAAATCTATGTGTTTCATGTAAATATTGTGTTGTTGCCTGTCCTTATGAAGCGAGATATGTTGACCCTGTTACAAAAAATATTGACAAATGTACATTTTGTTACTCAAATAGAGTTTCAAAAGGTCAAGACCCAGCATGTGTTACAGTGTGTCCAACTGATGCATTAACATTTGGGGATATCAATGATAAAGAATCAGATGTTTATAAAAAAGCTAATTCAAATATTTTAACATATCCAAAAGCGTATTTAGGTACTAAAACAAAATTAGCATTTGTTCCAAATAAAAGAGGAGTAAGTTATGAATAATATGTGGGGAAGTATGGCTCAATATGAAGTCATTAATTGGCCTTGGCCAATTGCAGTATATCTGTTTTTAGCAGGTATCAGTGCAGGTTCAATTATAGTTGCATTATTAGTAAAATGGAATAGACACGATCATGAATCTAAAAACCCTTCTATTTGGGATGCAATGGTAAAAGCAGGGGCAATAATCTCTCCTGTATCAATTATAATTGGTTTAGGATTATTGATATTAGATTTAGGTAAACCCTTATCATTTTATTGGTTGTTAATTAGTTATAATTTTACTTCTGTAATGACACTTGGTGTTATAGCATTGTTTTTATACACTCCTTTTGCACTAATCTTTACAGGTATAATTTTTGAAGATATAATTAAAAAATTGCCTATTTTAAAAATGTTTGCACCCGTAATAGCTTTTATCAAAAGATATACAGAATATGCTAAAAAAGCTGAATATTTCTTATTCTTTTTAGCTTTAGTTGTTGGAGCATATACAGGGTTTCTATTATCAGCAAATATGAGTATTCCAATGTGGAATTCTCCAATATTACCTGTATTATTCCTAGCATCTGGGATTTCAGCTGGAATTGCTGGGAATATTTTAGTAGGAATGTTGTTCTTTAAAAGTAGTGTTAACAAAGAGAGTATTAAATACCTTTTAATGTTAGATTTAAGAGTTATTATGGTTGAGATTCCACTTTTAATAATGTTATTTGTTGGAATGCTTTATACAGGTGGAGAATCAAAAGTTGCTGCAATTGATGCATTAAGTACTGGTGGATGGGCAGCTGTATTTTGGTTAGGTGTAATTTTACTAGGATTAATCTTGCCAGTAATCATTGCTTTTACAGCTTTAAAAAACCATGCTTATAAAGTTAAATTCATTATGATTAACTCTATTGTGGTTTTAGTTGGTGTAGCACTACTAAGATTCTATGTTGTTTATGCTGGACAGTTATTTACTGGTTCTTCTGGCATATCTTAAAATAAAATAAAAAAATTAATATAATTAGAAAGATTTAATCTTTCTAGTTATATACTTAAACTATGAAAATATTACTATTAGAAGATGATTACATATATAATGAAAGTGTTACAGAATATCTAGAAGATATTGGATATGAAGTTGATAGCTTCTATGATGGAGAATCAGCTTTAGATGCCTTAGTTGAAAATAAATATTATTTAGCAATATTAGATATAAAGGTGCCCAAACTAAATGGACATGAGGTTATTAGATATCTTAAAGATATAGGAAATGATACTCCAATTATAATAACTACTTCACTGGTTGATATTGATAATATTACAATTGGTTATCAACTTGGTTGTAAAGATTATCTTAAAAAACCCTACGAACTAAAAGAGTTAGAACTAAGAATTAATAGTTTAATTACTACTAAATATAATACTAAAGAAAATTCTTTGTGTGATTTAATGAATGAATATACATTTAGCTTGCAAAACAGAACACTAAAATTAAAAGACAAAGAGATTGATTTAACCTTAAAAGAAAAAGAGTTAGTTGAATTTTTAGTTAGTAATGCAAATTGTTTTTGTGATATGGAAACAATTAGGGAAAATGTGTGGGAAGGGAAAGAGATTCATTATGCTGATATTAGAATGTATATTAGAAAAATTAGAATTAAAACCTATAAAGATTTTATTATATCCTCTAGGGGATTAGGATACAAAATTGAAGCAACAAAATGATGAGAAAAAATATGCTTATATTTATACCTTATTATTGATGGTATTATTTACTATACCAGTTTATTTTGCTTTATCTTATGCCTATGAAAATGAATTGATTTTAAAAGAGATGGCATTGGAGAAATATTCCAATGAATTAGAAAATCAAATCTACTCAGAACAGATTAATTTAACAAGAAGTGTCAAAATAAAATATGCCTTTTTAAATAAAATGGGAGAGAAGCAACTTTATGATTTATCAAAGGATTTAAAAAATTATAATTTTAAAACATTTGTTGATTACCCATACCTTTACTATAAAAAACATGTTAATAACAATATTTATGGCATCTCAACTATTATTTGTGAAACAAAAATCGATTACTCAAAGGTTCTTTTATTAGCAACTATTTTATTTTTTTCTGTTCTTATTAACATCATATTATTAAATAGAAGTATTATTAGAAATATTTCAAAACCTTATGAATTAGTTCAAAAATATACGAATATTCTATTTAATGACACAATGCATGAATTAAAAACTCCCCTTGGAATAATAAATTTAAATTTAGATTTACTTGCTAGGAAAAGTGGTGAGAATAAACATATAAATAGAATGAAAATTGCATTGAAGCAGATACAAATCAATTATGAATCAATTGAATATTATATTAAAAATCAAAAAGTTAAGTATTCAAAAGACAAAATAAATCTCTCTGAGTATCTTTTTACTAGGGTTGATTTCTTTGAAGATATTGCAAAATCTAAATTTATGACAATAGAAACTAATATAGAAAATGAAGTATTTGTTTATATGAATCTTTTGGAATTACAAAGAATTATAGATAATACAATTATAAATGCAATTAAATATTCCAAACCAGAAAGTAAAATAGAAGTTTATCTTAAATTAGAGTTTGACACTTGTTTTCTTACAATTAAAGATTATGGCTATGGAATAAAAGATACAAAAAGTGTTTTTCAAAGATTTACAAGGGAAGATCAAACACAAGGTGGCTTTGGCTTAGGTTTAAATATTATAAAAACTATTTGTGATAAAAATGGGATTAATGTTAAACTAGAATCAAAAGAGGATGTTGGCTCAATTTTCACCTATGAAATTGAAATTTATAAAAGAAAATTTTTGGATAAGTTAGAAGATGAACAATAAGAATTTTTTAAAAATTACACTATTTGTTGTATTTAGTTGTGTTAGTTTAATTTGGGTTTTTGATAATTATTTAACAAATCAAAAACAAGAAAAAATTGAGATTAGAATAGACTCATATCTAAAAGAATTGACTGATTTAGTTGAGAAGAATAAAAATCTTGTTATGACAGCTTCAGTTTTATTAGCAAAAGATGAAAGTATAAAAAAATGTTTAAGAACAAATGAACGATGTAATTGTTTAAAATACCTTAGTAAATCTAAAGAATCTTTACTAAATACTTATCTTTTTGATGATTTTAAAATCCATGTTCATGATAAAGATTTGAATAGTTTTTATAGACTTTGGGATCCAAATAGAGAAAATGATTCTTTAGATTCTTTTAGGCATTCTTTAAAGATTGTAAAAAAATATGAAACCTCTATTTCGTGTATAGAGATTGGTAGATTTTCAATGCTTATTAGAGGAATTTCGCCAGTTATTGATGATGGTAAATATTTAGGTTCAATTGAAGCAATAACTAATTTTAATTCTTTAATAGAGGAGTTTGAAAAAAAAGGGGTAAAACTATATATCCTTATGAATAAAGAATATCAAACAGTTGCCTCAAAAGTTGAATTTTCAAAGGAACAAGAACTTAGAAACTTTGTACTTTTAAATAAAACAAATGAAGATATAAGTTTTTTAAATTCTATTGATTTTAATGGAACGCAATATCATAAGATGGATTATTTTTATATAGTAAATACTCCAATTTATGATATCTCTAGAAATGTAATCGGTTATTATGTTTTAAAGGTTTATTTATGATTTTTGATGATTTTTTTAACTTCATTTAAAAGTTCAATAGACGCATCAATTTCCTCTTTTCTAATTGCAACACTTTCGATATTACAACCAATAGGAATCCCTTTTTTAAGTCCAAAAGTATATAACTCTTCAAAAATATCTTTTGATAATTTTACTGAGTCTTGTAAAATATCACCTGATTCTTTTAATTCCTCTTCTAAATAGTTTGGTACATTAATTCCAAGCCATTTCATAAAGTCTAAAGTTTTTGCACTTCCACAAGGCGTAAGTGTAAAAATTATAGGTACTAGTTCAAGTGAATTTTCTTTTGCATATTTTACATAATCAGTTAAAAAAGTTTTAGCTGCGTGAACATCATAAACACACTGAGTAATAAAATATTCACAACCAGAATTTTGTTTAGAAACAACTCTAATATGTTCATTGTGTTTAGACATATGTCTTTCTGGAATTGCTATTCCACCTAAACATAGGTTTTTATTAACTTCTTTTTTTAAAGTATAAGCATCTTTTAGAGTCAGAGGATTTTTTTGTTCATGGGAAGCTGCTCCTACAAATACAGAGTGAACTTGGTTTTGTCTTGTAAATTCTAACCATTTTGTAAAAGTCTCATTTGTGTAATTTCCCACAGCCCTATAAACTATTCTTGGTGTTTTTAGTTCTTGCAAATAATTGTGTGAATATTCACAAGGATCTAAGGTTTTAATAAAAGGGAAAGGTCTTTTTTCATCTGTTCTATCTGATTCATCCTGGATATCATATAATACCAATCCATCTACATCTAATTTAGAAATTCTATCAACATGCCTTGAAGCAATCTCTTTAATCTCTTCTTGAGTATGTTTTACTTTAGGGGGTGTGATTCCATAAAGAACTATACCACTTTCTTTATTTCTAATTTTTTCTGTTAACATTAAAAACCTTGAACTCTTTAATAATTTTTTTCGTATTTTACTTAATACAACTTGTAATAAACATAAATCTTTACTTTTGTTTTTGTTTTGGGTCTAGGATAATCTTTATATGCAATCTCAATTGTTTCAATTGTATTTTTATCTAAACTTGTATAACCAGAAGAGTTTGAAAGTTTTAAATCACTTATATCACCATTTGGATGTAAGAAAAATTCAACTATATTCATCCCCTGTTGACCTGTTCTTATAGCAATTCTTGGATATTTTAAATATTTTTGCGTAATTCGACCAATATTTTTTAAGTTTTTTTGTAAATAAACCTTTTGAACCTTGGTAAAAGAATTATATTCCTCTCCATAAAGTCTTAAATAGCTTTTTGTTATATCATCTAACATATTTTTGTCAAGGGGTATAGGTTCTGCTAATAAAAAATTTTCTAATGATTTATTAGGGATTGTTTTTCTTTTTTCTTGGGGTTTTATTTCAGTTTTTTTAGGAATTTGTTTTGTAGGTGTTGGTTTTACTTCAACTTTTTTTACTGGCTTAGGAATAATTTTTTTTGCTTCTTTAGCAATAGGCTTTTTTTGTTGTGGTACTATTTTTTTCTTATCAACCACTTTAAAGTTTTTAGGATTTGTTTTTTTTACTTCAGGTTTTACAACTTTTTTAGGCTCAGATTTTTCTATAGGTTTTTGTACCGGTTTAGGCATTAATTTAACATAGTTTATTGATGATTTATTTATTTTTTTTGATGTAGATGCACTTTGTTTAATCTCTTCTTTTTTTTCTAAGGAAGAAAAGAATAAAAAATGTAAAGAAAGTGATAAAATAAAGGCAAGTATAATAAGTTTCATACTCCTATTATAGTAGAATATTGCTTTTAAAATATATAGATATAGGACCAATAATGTTTGAAAAATCAATCAATGCATATGAAGAAGCAAAACAAGTTATACCTGGGGGTGTTGATTCTCCAGTAAGAGCATTTACAAGTGTAGGTGGAACACCTCCTTTTATTGACAGAGGTGAGGGTGCATATTTAATTGATATAGATGGAAATAAGTATTTAGATTTTGTACAAAGCTGGGGTCCATTAATTTTTGGACATTGTAATGAAGAGATTGAAAAAGCTGTAATTGAAACAGTAAAAAAAGGTTTATCTTTTGGTGCACCAAGTGTTTTAGAGACTGAACTTGCATCTGAAATTGTTGAGATGTACGATCACATTGATAAGGTTAGATTTGTAAGTTCTGGTACTGAAGCAACAATGTCTGCTATTAGATTAGCAAGAGGTGTAACTGGAAGAAATGATATTATCAAATTTGTTGGAAACTACCATGGACATTCAGATTCTTTATTAGTTCAAGCTGGATCAGGTTTAGCAACTTTTGGAACACCAAGTTCTCCAGGAGTTCCTGCTGATTTAACAAAACATACAATAGTTTGTGAATATAACAATCTTGAAGATTTAAGAAAATGTTTTGAACAATCAAATGATATCGCTTGTGTTATTATGGAACCAATTGCTGGAAATATGGGATTAGTTCCTGCTTCTGCAGAGTTTTTAAAAGAGTGTAGAGAACTTTGTGATAAAAATGGGACATTATTAATTTTAGATGAAGTTATGACAGGATTTAGAACTTCTTTAACTGGTGCACATGGATTAATCGATGTTAAAGGTGATATTATTACTTTTGGTAAAGTAATAGGTGCAGGTATGCCTGTTGGTGCCTTTGCTGCTTCAAAAGAGATAATGGGACACTTAAGTCCAGATGGAGCAGTTTATCAAGCAGGTACATTAAGTGGAAACCCTGTTGCTATGGCTGCTGGTTTAACAAGTCTTAGAAAACTTAAAGCTAATCCAGAGATTTATGAAGAATTAAATAAAAAGGCTGTTAGATTAACAAGTGGACTAAAAAAAGTAGCAGAAGATAATGGTATTGGTTTACAAGTTGATACTAGAGGTTCTATGTTTGGTTTCTTCTTTGCTGACAAAATGCCTACAAACTTTAAAGAAGTAAGTGAATATTGTAATTTTGAGAGATTTGGTAAATTCCACCATGAGATGATTAAAAGAGGTTTCTATTTTGCTTGTTCTCAATATGAAGCAGGTTTTATGTGTACTGTAATTACTGATGAAATGATTGATGAGTGTATTGCAGCTGCAAATGAAGTGATGAAAACATTATAAAATTAGGGAAAAGAAACAACTCGTTGTTTCCTTTAGGATTTGCTTCTTTAAATATGGCTTTGCCATATTCCTAAAAGAAGTTAAATAAATATAAGGTCCCTTTTTTCATAGCGTAGTCTTGTGGCGAACGAAGTGAAGACAAAAAATGGGACATTTTTTAAGGATTATTTTTATGGAACATTTAATTGAAAAAAACGTTGATTTATTAAAAAAAGCAAACATCTATTTTGATGGGAGAGTTACAAGTAGAAATTATACTGATAATGAAGGTGTAATTAAATCTTTAGGTGTAATGTTACCAGGTGAGTATACTTTTGGAACAAAAGCAGCAGAAAAAATGGAGATTATTTCAGGGAAAGTTGAAGTTTTATTTGCAGGAGTAGAAAGTAATTGGGAAAGATTTCAAGAGGGTGATACTTTTGAAATACCTGCTAATTCTTCTTTTGAAATAAAAGTTGAAGAGATTACAGATTATTTATGTACTTACATGTAAGATAGGTAAAAATGGAAAATAAACAAGAAAAAGTAGTACCAAAACATAGAGATAAGCTTGAAGCATTAGATAACCTTTCTTTAGGAATATCTATTGTTGCGGCTATTGCACTTGGTTTTGCAGTTGGTTATGGTCTAAAAACATGGACAGGTTATGCTTGGACTTTATGGTTAGGAATATTTTGGGGAATTGCTGCAGCTGGATTAAATATCTATAAGGCATATAAAAGAGCTCAAAAACAATTTGAGGGAATGGAAAATGACCCAAGATATGCCCATAGAGCAAAATATGGGGATAAGTCTTACGACGAAGATGAATAAAAAAGAGATTTTAAATTTTGCAAAGGTTTTTATTATTGTAGACCTTTGCATTATTATTTATGCAATTATAGCTTATGATAAGATTTGGGTTTTAAATACTCAAGTTGCTTTCTTTGGCTCTTTATTTGTAACTTTAGCTTCATATTTTTCATATCAAAGAAATATAAAAAATAGATTATCTAATTTTGATTCTTCCAATGAGAAAAAAATATTAGATGATAGAGACAAAGTTGATGAAATAGATGACCCATTTGATTTATATTCTGAAGATGTAGAACCTATAGCTGAAGAGGATTTAACCCCTGAAAAAATTAAAGAGATTATTCAAGAAGAAAAATCAAAAGTTAAAAAGAATTCATTAAAAAATACATTTTTTTCTGCAAGTGGATTTATTTCTATTTATAGAATATTTGGTTATGGATTTTTAATATTTGGATTTTTTGCTTTAAATAACAATAAAATATTTTTACCAATCCCATTTTTAGTGGGATTAGCAATTGTTCCAATATCAGTTTTATTGGCTAAGTTTACTCTGAGATTAATGGAAGATCAATAGTAATTTTATCTTCATCTTTTGTTACTATAAATGATGCATTTTCATCTTTATAGTTAAATTTTTCGGTAGAACACTTAGTACTTGAAAATACTTCTACACTAATAATAGAGTGTTTTTTACCTTCTAGTCTAATATATTCACCAATTTTAAGAATTACAGATGTTGTTAACATCTCTGATTCTTGAAAATTATCATAAATTAGATTTAATGCTTTAATAAATTCACTTGCATTAATTTTAAATTCTGGAATAGACGGGTCATAGTTTTTAATAAACTTTGCATTAGATTTGATTTTTTTAGTTGAAATTGCTAAATCAACTAGAGTAAAAATATTTGTGATATTAGTATTTTTTGTACTTAGTTCTGAATCTTTTTTAACCATTGCACTTTTGTAAAGTTTCATATGAATCTCATCTTCATTTTCATACTTTACAGTAATTGCATAAAAAGAATAGTTTTTTAAACTTAAATCAAAATATGTAGTTTCTATTCCAAAAGTTTTTGGAGCATGTTTTAACGTTAAATCGAAAAGCTCTTTTTGCTTAATACGGCTAAGCAAAAATTGAGCTTCTTGATTTGAATAAGTTATTTTACCATTTGATGAAAATGATATTATAGGATTTAAATCTATTTCAACCCACTCTTCATAAAAATTCATCTATTAACTTTCTACATAATTTTTTAGGTTTTTACCTACTTTAGGGTGCTTTAATTTTTTAATAGCACTTGATTCAATTTGTCTTACTCTTTCTCTTGTTACAGAAAGTTCTTTTCCAATCTCTTCAAGAGTTCTATCTGATGCATCATCCATAAGACCAAATCTCATTCTAACAACAGCTTGTTCTCTTTCATTTAATTGTGCAAGAATTTGATCAATTTGACCTTGTAAATCCTCTTTCATAATGTTATCAACTGGAGTTGGTGCCTTTTCATCAGGTACGAAGTCTCCAAACTTACCATCATCATCGCTTCCAATAGGTGCTTCAAGTGATACAGGCTCTTTTGTAATTTTAATTACTTGTTTAACTTTATCAACAGGTAAAGCTACCTCTTTTGCAATCTCTTCTACATCAGGCTCTTTACCATTTTCTTGAATACCTTTTCTAATGATTTTATTAATTCTATTAATAGTTTCAATCATGTGAATTGGAATTCTAATAGTTCTAGCTTGGTCCGCAATTGCTCTTGAAATTGCTTGTCTAATCCACCATGTTGCATAAGTAGAGAATTTATAACCTTTTTTATATTCAAACTTATCAACGGCTTTCATAAGACCAATATTACCCTCTTGAATTAAATCTAGGAATGGTAAACCTCTATTTGTATATCTTTTTGCAATAGATACAACAAGTCTAAGGTTTGATTTAGCCATTCTAGTTTTAGCTTCATCAGTAATTTTTTTACCTCTTTTAATTTGCTCTAAAACGTCTTTTAACTCTTCTGGTTCTAAGTCAAAGCCACCTTTAGATGCTTCTGCCGTTTGGAAAAGTTTTTTAATTTCCATATAAGTAGAAACCATAGTTGCTTCAGGAACCATAGAAGTAATTTGCACTTTAGATAAATTGATAATATTATCTAAAATCTTTTGGTGATTTTTTAATAAAATATCATTAAATAAAGGTAATTTATATTCTAGTTTTTTTAATTCAGTTTCAAAACCAGTATCTGATTTAAGTGCAGTTTCCATAGCTTTTACAATCTCTGTAATAAGCTTTGAAGTTGGACCTAAATCTAATAATGCTTCTTTTAAAACTTTTTTCTTAAATGCAACTGCTAAATTAAATTGCATTACATCTACTTCATCATCAGAAGCAGCTGATTCTTTTGCTTGAAATTTTAACCAATCTTTTTTTGCTTTTTCTAAAATTTTAAAAGCAGCAATAATAGTTTCAGCTCTCTTATCAAGTTTTTTTATTTTAGGTGTATCTTCATCTTCTTCTAATTCTTCATCATCTTCAACTTCATCCTCTGAATCATCATTATCTGAATCCTCATCATCAAAGTTTCTGAAAAGCTCTTTTACTTTTCTTTCTCTATTTACTAATGGTTCTCTATACTCAAGAATAAAATCTATTAAGTAAGGAACATAACAAATAGCATCAAGAATTACATCTTCACCCATTTCTATTTTTTTAGAGATTTCTATTTCTTCCTCTTTTGTTAATAAAGGAATCTGTCCCATTTCTCTAAGGTACATTCTAACCGGAGAATCAGATCTTGACCACTCTAAAAGCTCTTTATTTTTTAGTAGGTCAAATACATCATCATCATTGTCTTTTAACTTGTTTCTTAAATCTTCTTTTTTCTTAGCCTCTTCAGCATTCATTCTTTTTGCTTGTTCTTGACCAGTAATAAGTGTTACATTATATAATTGAACAAGTGCAATAAGTTTTTTGATATTCGCTGATGTAGGAGCTTTAGGAAAGATTTTAATAAGTTTTTCGTATGTAAGTATTGAGTCTTTGTATTCTTTTACAATATTCTCAATCTCTTTATTTAAATCTTTTACGCTCATATACGGAAGTTCCTCGTTTGTTTTGAAAGATAAGGCACGTATTATACCGAAATTATTTAAAAACTTCATTAATTTACTTTATTTAATCTATTATTTTTATACTTTTGGATAAAATGCAAGACTTTAGAAAATTTCTGAATTAGAAAAAAAGTAAAAAATTTAGAGTAATACTAGAATTTAAAAGTCTATTCAATGGACTATTTTAAGGAAAATTAATATGAACGAAATTACTGGAAAAGTATGGAACTTTGGAGCAAATATTGATACTGATGTTATCATTGCTGCTAGATATTTAAATAGTTCTGACCCTGAACACTTAGCAAAATATGTTATGGAAGATGCAGATCCTGATTTCCCAAATAAGTTACAAAAAGGTGATATTATAGTTGCTGGAGAAAACTTTGGATGTGGATCAAGTAGAGAACATGCTCCAATCGCACTTAAAGCCGCGGGAGTAGCTGCAGTTGTAGCACCGTCTTTTGCTAGAATTTTTTATAGAAATGCATTTAATATGGGATTACCAATTTTTGAATTACCTGAATCATTAGAGATTAAAGAGGGTGAAGAGATTTCAATTAACCTTGATGAAGGAATTATTACAAATAATACAACTAATAAATCATATAAATTTATTCCAATTCCTCCATTTATGCAAGAATTAATTGCAACTGGTGGATTAATCAACTATGCAAAAGCTGAAATGGGAGTTAACAAATAATGAAAAAATATGATATTTCAATTATCAAAGGTGATGGAATTGGTCCAGAGATTGTAGATGAAGCAATTAAGGTTTTAGATGCAGTTTCTTATTCTTGTGGGTTCTCTTTAGAGTATAAAGAGTATTTAATGGGTGGTATTGCTATTGATGAAACTGGTACTCCACTACCTCAAGAAACTATTGATGGTGTATTAAATTCTGATGCTTGTTTATTTGGGGCAATTGGTGGAGAAAAATGGGATACTTTACCAAGGGATTTAAGACCAGAAACAGGACTTTTAAAATTCAGAGAAGCAATGGAAGTTTATGCAAACTTAAGACCGGCAATCATTTATGATGAGTTAGTAAACGCTTCAACACTTAAACCTGAGGTTATTGAAGGTGTTGATATTATGATTGTAAGAGAACTTATTGGTGGTATCTATTTTGGAAAGCCTAGAGAAAATGATGGTTTTAAAGCATTTAATACTATGGTTTATACTAAACCTGAGATTGAAAGAATTGGTAAAACTGCTTTTGAACTAGCTATGAAAAGAGATAAAAGAGTTTGTTCTGTTGATAAAGCAAATGTTCTTGAAGTTTCTCAATTATGGAGAGACACAATGGAAGAGATTGCTAAAGATTATCCTGAAGTTGAATTATCTCATATGTATGTTGATAATGCGGCAATGCAATTAGTAAGAAATCCAAAACAATTTGATGTAATTGTAACTGGAAATATCTTTGGTGATATTTTATCTGATACAGCTTCTATGGTTGTTGGTTCAATTGGATTATTACCATCAGCTTCAACTGGAGATAAAACTGCAATTTATGAGCCAATTCATGGTTCTGCTCCTGATATTGCAGGACAAGGAATTGCAAATCCAATTGCAACTATTGAATCTGCTGGAATGATGTTAAGATACTCTTTAGGTGAAATGGAAGCGGCAGATAAAATTGATGCAGCTATTAAAAAAGCACTAAAAGATGGATATAGAACAAAAGATTTAGCAGCATATGATGCTAAAGAGGTTGTTACTACTTCAGAAATGGGTGATATTATCGCTAATAATATTAGTCAATAATTAAAAAGGCTCTTTTTGAGCCTTTTCTTTCTTCTTTTACTCAAAAATAAATTCATTTTATGATAAACTCCTAATTATTTTTAAGGATTGTTTTTATATGAAGGGTTTAGATACTTTAGAAAAAATTTTAATACCTGTAATTTTAACAGGTTTTGTTTTTATTATTAGTTTATATATTGGTATAGATTATGCTTTAGGTTCATATTTAGATATGCAAACAAAGAATTTTATGGCATTTTATATGACACTTTTATTGATAACTCTTGTGATAATTGCAGTTTTTGTTTCAAATCAATTCGTTAAAAAACCTATGCTTGAGTTAACGGAATTTCTTGATAAAATAGAAAATGACCATTACCAATTTTTTGAAAAAAATTTTGCAAATACAGATATAGATAACTTTGTTATTCAAGTTAATAAATTGATTAACTACTTAGAAAATAAAGATAAAAAAACAAATTCTTTAATTGAAAATCTATCAGAATCAAATAAGTTTTTAGAAGAGTATCAAAAGGCGGTAGATGCCTCTGCAATGATTTCAAAGTTTGATAAATTTGGGAAAATAACCCATGTAAATGATAAATATTTAGAAAAGTCATTATATAAAGAAAGTGAACTTTTAGGTGAAGAATATAATATATTGTGTCATAAAAATTTTGATGAAGTTTTTTTTAATGCTTTATTTACAAAAATCTCAAAAAATAATATTTGGACAGGAGAGATAAAAAATTTAGATAAAAATGGAAATGTTTTTTATACTTCAACTATAATTGTTCCAATTTTAGATTCAAAAAATAATATTTTAGAGTTTTTATCATTTTCAATTGATATTACAGAACATATAATTTCTTTAGAAAAAGCAAAAGAAGCTGAAGCATCTAAATCAATTTTTCTTGCCACAATGTCACATGAAATAAGAACACCTTTAAATGGTATATTAGGCTTTGCAAAACTTTTAGAAAATTCAGATATTCCTAAAAAAGAGATGGGGTATATTGATATAATTAATAGTAGTGCAAAATCACTTCTTGGAATTATAAATGATATATTAGATATTTCAAAAATAGAAAGTGGAAAATTTGAATTAGAAAATAGGGCATTTAATCCCTTTAAAGAGTTTGAACCAGCTATTGAACTTTTTGTTGCAAAAGCAAGCGAAAAAAATATAGATATTTTGTTTTTTATTGATCCTAAACTTCCAAATAATTTGATTGGAGATTCATTAAAAATAAAACAAGTTTTAACAAATTTAATAGGTAATGCCATAAAGTTTACGCCAAATGAAGGTAATATCTCAATTAGAATTGAACAAGTTCAAAGAGATGAAAAAACAGCAAAAATTTTATTTAGTATCAAAGATTCTGGTATAGGAATATCAAAAGATTATCAAAAAATTATATTTAATCCTTTTTCTCAAGCTGATTCAAGTGTAACAAGAAAATTTGGTGGTACAGGACTTGGTTTATCTATAAGTTCAAACATTATAAATATTATGGGTTCAAAAATAGAGCTACTTAGTGAAGAAAATAAAGGAAGTGAATTTTATTTTGAATTAGAAATGGAATACGAAAAAAGTAAAAATCTATATCCTCAAATTGACACAAGTTCTAAAATTGCAATTTTCTGTTACGAATATGATTGTACTTCTCAGCTTGGTATGGTTAAAAAGTATTTAACAAACTACAGTGAGCCAGAGGTTACTGATGATATTGAGACTTTAAATGAGTTTAGTTTAATAATTGGAAAATATGACGATTTATTAAAATTAGATTTAACAAAAATTAATGTTCCACTAATATTTATCGCTGATTACAGCGATAAAGAGATATCTATTGAAAATGAACATAGAATGATAAAGTCTCCAATAAATCAATCAAAACTCTATGATACAATAGTTGATATTTTAAATCCAAATTTAGAAGATGAAGTAAAAATTGATAGAGAATTAATAAAACATTCAAATATTTGTTGTTTAATTGTTGAAGATAATCCTGTTAATCAATATTTGATGGAAGCTATGTTAAGTCAAAAACATATTCGTTGTAAACTTCTTGAAAATGGCCAATTAGCTGTTGATGAGATTAAATCTGGAAATAAGTATGAACTTATTTTTATGGATATTAATATGCCAGTTATGAATGGTATAGATGCAACAAAAGAGATTTTAAAATTTGAAAAAGAAAATAATTTAAAACACACTCCTATTGTAGCTTTAACAGCAAATGCGGTTGCTGGAGATAAAGAGAAGTTTTTAAGTGAAGGGATGGATGATTATATCCCAAAACCATTTGAAGAATATATGTTAGATGAAATTTTAACAAAATATATAAAAGCAAATAAAGAAACAACATTAAAAGTTAGTGAAAATAGTAAAAAAACGGTAGTAGAAGAAAAATACTCATTAGAAAAAGTGGCAAAATCATTAGGTTTAAAATTAGATATATTTAGAAATATTTTTAAAACATTTATTTCTACAATTGATAAAGATTTAGAAAAATTAAAAACATCAATTGATAATGAAGATTTTGAATCTATAATACAAAATGCTCATAAAATCAAAGGGGCTTCTGCAAATCTTAAGATAAATGATGTATTTGAAATATCTAAAAAAATTGAGTTAAGTGCAAAAGAGAATTCACAAATTGATTATAAAAGTGAATTTAATAAGCTTAGTAGTTGCGTTGAAGATTTAAAAAAAGTAGATTAAAGTTTTTAAACTTTAATCTTTAAATACCTCTTTTATTTTTTCATAAAACTCATCAAAAGATGGTAAGTCTAGTTTTCCATCTCTTTGTTTCTTACCCCACATTGGTTCAGGGAAATATGAATCCTCTTTAAATCTTGCCATTATATGAAAATGAACATGTGGAACATAATTTCCAAATGATGCAACATTTATTTTTTCAGGTTTGTAATAATCAATCATAAGTTTTTCTATTTTATTTAAAGCTTCAAAAATCTCAAACCTAATCTCATCTGAACAATCAGATAACTCTTTATAACTATCATTTGTGAATATTTTTAACCAAGGGATTTCACTTTGCTCAACTTGGATATTAATATTTTTTTTAGTGATAAGTGTCATGTATTTTTTTTACCTCTTCTATAGATTCAACAAAAAGGTCAACTAATTTTGGATCAAAATGTTTACCTTTTTCTCTTAATAACAATAATACTGCATCTTGGATAGACCAAGATTTTTTATATGGTCTAACTGAAGTTAATGCATCAAAAACATCAGCAATTGTTACAATTCTCGCACTTATTGGAATATCTTCCCCTTTTAATCCAAGGGGATAACCTGAACCATCATATTTTTCATGATGATTTTGTGCAATTATTTGACCTTCAATTAAATAAGCACTATTAGTATCTTTTAATATTTCATTACCAATATGTACATGACTTTTCATTATATCAAACTCTTCATCACTTAATTTTCCCTCTTTTAAAAGAATAGAATCAGCAATTCCAACTTTTCCTATATCATGGAATGGTGCAGAATAATAGATAACGCTTTGCTTCTCTTCATCTAATCCAATTTTTTTAGCAAGAAGTTTAGAATAGTGAGCAACTCTTATTGTATGATTAGCAGTTTCTGCATCTTTATATTCTGCTGTTCTTGCAAGTACCATTAGTGTTTCATGCTCTCTGCTTTGTATCTCTTTTGTTGCTTTTTTTACTTCATCTTCTAGTAATAAAGCTTTATCTTGTAGTTTTAATTGAGCTAATCTTAGTTTGAGTAGATTGATTGTTCTTGCTTTAAACTCAGATATATCAATAGGTTTAGTTAAAAAATCTGTTGCACCTGCCTCTAAAGCATTTATTTTTAGTTCTTGGTCGTCTCCAGCAGCAGTAATAACTACAATTGGAACTTCATCCTGTGTCTTTCTAAATCTTTTTATCAATTCAATACCATCAATATTTGGCATCATATAATCTGTAAATAAAATATCAATATCGTTAGTTAAAATATAGTCTAATCCTTCTTGTGAGTCATCAAAGCACTTAATATTTAAGCCAAACTCTTGCCCATAAGCTTCCACAAGCATTAAATTAATAGCTTCATCGTCAATATAAACTGCATTTAAATTATTAAGTTCCATGAAATAATCACCTTTGTCAACTAATTATAAAAAAAATTATTATAGCTTAAAATTTTTAAATATTGATAAACTAATATTAAGAAAAGAATTCAAAAACGATAACTTGAACGATATAATAGTTAGTTAAAGTATCTTTAAGCTAAAATTAATTATAATCCGTTTCCATTTTTCCAAGCAAGAAGGAATTTTTTATAAAATTTTTGTGTTTTATAAAGAGTTGGGAAGAACCTAAAAAAGCAATTATAAACTAAGCAGATGTCTGGTTTGTCTTTGTTTGGTTCCAAAGATTTTAACAAAAAAATCTTAGTTACGGCAAAAAAACAAAGAATTTTGTTTTTTTATGCAGTTCTCCCCTGTTGGATTGTGGGTAAAAACACAAAAAGGACAGACTGATGAAAGTAAGAGCTTCAGTAAAGAAAATGTGTGATAAATGTAAAGTTATCAAAAGAAAAGGTATCGTAAGAGTAATCTGCGACAATAAAAAACATAAACAGAGACAAGGATAATCATGGCAAGAATTGCAGGTGTTGATTTACCAAACAAAAAAAGAATGGAATACGCTTTAACGTATATCTACGGAATTGGTTTACATAACTCTAGATTAATCTTAGATGCTGTTGGAATTGATTACAACAAAAGAGCACACGAATTAACAGAAGACGAAGCGGCAGCTATCAGAAAAGAAATCCAAGAAAACTACATGGTAGAAGGGGATTTAAGAAAAAAAGTTGCTATGGATATTAAAGCACTTATGGATTTAGGTTCATACAGAGGTTTAAGACACAGAAAAGGTTTACCTTGTAGAGGGCAAAAGACTAAAACTAATGCCAGAACTAGAAAAGGTAAAAAAAGAACTGTTGGTGCAGCATAATAAGGATAACGTATGGCAAAAAGAAAAGTAACTAGAAAAAAAATAGTAAAAAAGAATATTGCTGACGGTATTGTACATATTGCAGCAACGTTTAATAACACAATGGTAACAGTAACTGACAATGCGGGTAATGCAATTGCATGGTCATCAGCTGGTAACTTAGGATTTAAAGGTTCTAAAAAATCTACTCCATTCGCAGCTCAAGCAGCAGTTGAAGATGCAGTAACTAAAGCAAAAGAACATGGAATTAAAAATGTTGGTATTAAAATCCAAGGTCCAGGTTCAGGTAGAGATACAGCAGTTAAATCTGTTGGAGCTATAGAAGGTATTTCTGTTAGATGGTTTAAGGATGTAACACCTTTACCACATAACGGTTGTAGACCTCCTAAAAGAAGAAGAGTGTAAGGAGTAGTTAATGGCAAGATATAGAGGACCAAGAGAAAAGATTGAAAGAAGATTAGACGCAGACCTTGGATTAAAAGGTGAGAGAAGACTTAACGGAAAATCTGCACTAGAAAAAAGACCATTTGCTCCAGGACAACATGGACAAAGAAGAGCTAAAATCTCTGAATATGGTTTACAATTAAGAGAAAAGCAAAAAGCTAAATATATGTATGGTGTTTCTGAGAAACAATTTAGAAAATACTTTAAAGAAGCTGTAAGAAGAGATGGTAATACAGGGGCAAACCTTATTACTTTAATCGAGCAAAGATTAGATAACGTTGTATATAGAATGGGATTTGCTACAACTAGAGCAAATGCTAGACAATTTACAACACACGGACACGTTTTAGTAGATGGTAAGAAAGTTGATATTCCTTCTTATGTTGTTAAACCAGGTCAAAAAATTGAAATTAAAGAAAAATCTAAATCTAACCCACAAGTTGTAAGATCACTTGAATTAACTAACCAAACTGGTATGGTTGAATGGGTTGACGTAGATAAAGATAAAGTATTCGGAATTTTTACAAGAATCCCAACTAGAGAAGAAGTTGTTATTCCTGTTGAAGAAAGATTAATCGTAGAGTTATATTCTAAATAATAAATAAAGGTAGCAGCGTATGAAAAAATTTGCAGACACTCCATTTTTACCAACAGAAGTTGAAATCGAAGCAATCAGTGATAACGAAGCTAAGATTTCTGCATACCCATTTGAAAGTGGTTTTGCAATTACATTAGCGCATCCTTTAAGAAGATTACTACTATCTAGCTCGGTTGGATATGCTCCAATCGCAGTTAAGATTGAAGGTGCTTCTCACGAATTTGATTCGTTAAGAGGGATGCTAGAAGATATTGCTATTTTTATTATTAATCTTAAGAACATAAAATTTAAAATTAATGGTGATGAAGATCAAGTTGTTGTTGAATACTCTTTTGATGGTCCAAAAGAGATTAAAGGTGAAGACTTAGTAAACTCTGATGTTGAAATTGTTTCTCCAGATGTTCACTTAGCTACAATCAACAGTGACTGTAATTTAACTTTTTCTGTTATTATTCAAAGAGGTATTGGTTATATGCCATCTGAAGATATTAGAGATATGGTTAGTTCAGATTTCATTCCACTAGATGCTTTCTTTACACCAGTAAAAAAAGTAGTTTACGATATCGAAAAAATGTTAGTTGAAGATAACCCTAACTTTGAAAAAGCTGTATTTAACGTACAAACAAATGGACAAATTACTCCAATTGCTGCATTCAAAGAAGCAGTATCTGTTATGTATTCACAAATGTCAGTATTTAACAAAGTATTTGATTTATCTGAAGTAACAGTTAGTGATGCAGGTGAAGAGCCAGTAGAACTAAAAGATTTAATTGTAAAAATTGATGATTTAAATCTAAGTGCTAGAAGTTTCAACTCTTTAGATAGAGCTGGGCTTAAATTCCTTGGTGAATTAGTACTTATGAGCGAAGTAGAAGTTAAAAACATTAAAAATTTAGGAAAGAAATCATTTGATGAAATCCAAGAGAAATTAGAATCTTTAGGTTTCCCAATTGAAAACACACTTCCTGAAAATGTTGCATCAGCTTTAAGAAGAAAATTAGAGCAACTAAAAGCATAATTAAGGGTTAAATATGAGACATAAGCACGGATATAGAAGATTAAACAGAACTTCTTCTCATAGAAAAGCATTGTTAAAAAACATGGCAATCGCAATTATTGAGAGAGAAAAAATCGAAACAACTGTTCCAAAAGCAAAAGAATTAAAAAGATATATTGAGAGATTAGTAACAACTGCAAGAAATGCAGATTTTAATACACACAGAGCTGTATTTGCTTTATTACAAGATAAAGAAGCTACTAAAAAACTAATCAACGAAATTGCACCAAAGTATGAAGACAGAAATGGTGGATATACTTCAATTGTAAAAACAAGAATCAGAAGAGGGGATGCTACTCCAATGGCATTCATTTCTTTCGTATAATCTTTAGATTTTACATCTTTTAAAAGGGAGTAAGTTTTCTTACTCCCTTTTTTTATTACTAAAAATTACAAATTTATTTCTAAAAAGTCATTTACCAGAATTTAATCATTTTTTTTATATAATAGCGCGCAATTATTATACATAATTCCTAGGAGAATATATTGATAACTCTAAAAGAAGCACTAAAGCTAAATAGTGAAGAAATCAAGAAAATACAAGAAGATATTGCTTTAAAAGTTAAGCAAAGCAATATTGGTGCTTATGTAGAGCAGCTTAAAAATGAAGAGCTTTCAACTTCTGGTGAAGGTATTCCTATTGCAATCAAAGATATTATAAATGTAAAAAATTGGAATATTACATGTTGTAGTAACATTTTACAAGGTTATGTAAGTGCTTATGACGCAACTGTAATAAAAAATCTAAGAACTGCAGGATTAAGTCCATTTGGTAGAGCAAATATGGATGAATTCGCCATGGGAAGTAGTACAGATACTTCATGTTACGGAAAAACTTTAAACCCTCATAATCCAAATAAAACTGCTGGTGGAAGTAGTGGTGGAAGTGCTGCAGCTGTTGCTGGTGGTATTGCTATTGCTGCATTAGGAACTGACACAGGTGGTTCGGTTAGACAACCAGCAGCGTATTGTGGAGTTGTTGGGATGAAACCAACTTATGGAAGAGTTTCAAGATATGGTGTTACAGCTTATTCATCTTCTTTAGACCAAGTTGGCCCTATTACTCAAAACGTAGAAGATGCGGCAATTTTATATGATATTATTTCTGGACACGATCCAATGGATTCAACTTCTGCAAATGTAGATTATACTCCTGTAGCTCCAAATTTAGATAGTGATAAAAAACTTAAAATAGCTGTTATAGATAACTTTGTTGACCAAGCAAGTGAACCAATCAAAAAAGGATTCTCTAAAGCAGTAAAAGCTTTAGAAGAAGCTGGACATGAGATTGTTCATAAGCAAATGCTTGATACTGAAAAGATTGTTTCAACATATTATATTGTTGCAACAGCAGAAGCATCTGCAAATCTTGCTAGATTTGATGGTGTTAGATTTGGTAATAGAAAAGGTGATGGTGGACTAAAAGATATGTATGTTCAAACTAAATCTCAAGGGTTTGGTGATGAAGTACAAAAAAGAATCATGCTTGGTTCTTTCGTACTTAGTTCTGGATATTATGATGCATATTATATTAAAGCACAAAAGGTTAGACACCTTATTAAAGATATGTATGAAGATATTTTTAAAGACGCAGATTTAATTCTTTCACCTGTTGCTCCAACAACTGCACCAGAATTTGGAAGTTTTAAAACTTCATTAGAGATGTATCTAAGTGATATTTATACAATCTCAGTAAACTTAGCAGGACTTCCTGCAATATCTCTTCCTATTGATAAAGATGAAGATGGTATGCCAATAGGTTTACAATTGATAGGAAAAGCGTATGATGAACAAACTATGTTCAATGGTGCTTTGGCATTAGAAAAAGCTGTTGATTACAAATAATAAAAATTACAAAAGGCAAAAAATATGAGAATAAGAAAAAGAGCATTAACATTTGAAGACGTTTTACTAGTACCTGCAAAATCGGAAGTTTTACCAAAAGAAGTTTGTTTAAAAACAAAACTTACAAAAAATATTAGCCTTAATATTCCATTTGTATCTGCAGCAATGGATACAGTTACAGAATATAAAGCTGCTATTGCAATGGCAAGACTTGGAGGTATTGGTATCGTTCATAAAAACATGGATGTAGCTACACAAGTACTTCAATGTAAAAAAGTTAAAAAAAGTGAATCTGGAATGATTATTGATCCAGTAACAATTAAAAAACATCAAACATTACAAGATGCAGAAGATATTATGGCATCTTACAAAATCTCTGGTGTACCTGTTGTTGATGATGATAATAAATTATTAGGTATTTTAACAAACAGAGATATGAGATTTACTAAAGATTATACTCAATTAGTTCAAGACAAAATGACTTATATGCCATTAATCACTGGTAAAGAGGGAACTACTTTAGATGAAGCTGCAGATATTATGCACCAAAGTAAAAAAGAGAAATTACCAATTATTGATGATGAGGGTTATTTAAAAGGTCTTATTACAATCAAAGATATTAATAAAAGAAGAGAATACCCAAATGCAAATAAAGATGAATTTGGTAGATTAAGAGTAGGGGCTGCTATTGGTGTTGGTCAATTAGATAGAGCAAAAGCACTTGTTGAAGTTGGTGTTGATGTATTAGTTCTTGATTCAGCTCATGGTCACTCAAAAGGTATTTTAGATACAGTTAAAGCTATTAAAGCAGAACTTGATGTTGAAGTTATTGCAGGTAATGTTGCAACTGCAGAAGCAACTGCTGATTTAATTGCAGCTGGTGCAGATGCTGTTAAGGTTGGAATTGGACCTGGTTCTATTTGTACAACAAGAATCGTTGCAGGTGTTGGTGTTCCTCAAATTTCAGCAATTGATGAGTGTGCTGCTGAAGGTGCAAAAACTGGTACACCAATTATCGCTGATGGTGGTATTAAATTCTCTGGTGATGTTTCAAAAGCATTAGCAGTTGGAGCAAGTGCAGTTATGATGGGAAGTGCATTAGCTGGTACTGAAGAATCTCCAGGTGAAGTTATCCTTTCTCAAGGTAGAAAATTTAAATCATACAGAGGTATGGGTTCAATTGGAGCAATGACTAAAGGAAGTACTGATAGATATTTCCAAGAGGGTACTGCTGCTGATAAATTAGTTCCAGAAGGGATTGAAGGTATGGTTCCATACAGAGGTTCTATTGGAGATATTATTCACCAAATGGTTGGAGGATTAAGAAGTTCAATGGGATACCTAGGAAGTAAAGATATTCCTACTTTCCAAGCAACTGCAGAGTTTGTAGAGATTACAAGTGCTGGGCTTAAAGAGAGTCACGTGCATGATGTAACGATTACTAACGAGGCACCTAACTACCACATCTAAAAAGTGATGTTTTAAACATCATCTTTTTAGCTTATTCTTCGTTGAAGATTGATTTTTTATTCTCACGTACTGCGTGTACGCTCCGAGAAAAAATCAATCTTCGCCTTGACTAAACTCAAAATCTAATATTTCTAACATCACTTTTCTCTAGCTTTAGAATAAATCACTAAATTTTTTTAATTTTCTAATTCTTGTGACGCAAATTGTGACGTTTTTTATATATAATCTAAATAAATATTTATGCCAATAAATAAAAAGGAATTATAATTATGCTAAAAACATCAAAAAAAATAAAAAATATATTTTTTATTTTAACGGTTCCAATTTTTTATACTGCTTGTTCTTATACTTCTCCAGAAGCGTTAAAAATTGCAAAAAAAGATGATTTTAAATTATACACATATAATACAAGTATTTCTGATGTAGAAAAAAAAGTAGAAGAGTATATGCAGAAATGTCATCATAGAAATAAAGAAACAATTACAACTTCAGTAAACGGTTCAGTAACAGAAATTGACAGGTTACAACCTTCTGATTATGTAAAAAAAATAGAAGCTAATTCAATTCAATTCTATATACATATTAATAAAGAATTTTATACATTTGGAGCAGAGATAACTACTCTAGATAAAAATATGACTAATTTAAAAGTTTATGCTAATAATTTTATATGGTTTGCAAATTCTTATAAAATTGACGAGTATATTAAAACAAATAAATTGGAATGTTCAAAACTCTAGCTCATTCCCAAGTTTTACTTGGGAATGCATATAAAAGTAAATTATATATTGGTATTCATTCCAAAGCCGGAGCTTTGGAACTAGGCAAAAAAGTACTTATAATCATTAAGAAAATAACACCCCAGAGGATGAATCTCCACTTTTACAATAATTATTGAAATAAAGGTATTATCTATTTAATATCTCATCGAGTTCATAAATATTCTTTTTCTCAAGTTCTTCAATTTTTTGAATTAATTCTTCTTTTGTTTGAAAGTCACATTTTTTACAAATCTCTTCAATAATTTTATATCTGTTTTCTTTTGTATCTTGAAGAATTGATTTTTCTTTTTGTTTTACTAGTTCATTTCTTTTTGTAATTACTTTTTTTAGGTATAAATCAATTGCTTTTGAATCTAGTTCATTTTCTATCATAAACATCTCTACACCATTTAATATTTCTATTATTTTTTCTTTTAGAATTTCAAAGTTGTATATGGTTTTATCATTTATAAGTTCATCTATTTTTTTGTCAATTATTGCTAAATCATCAGTGTACATATATTTCCTTCTTTGCTGAAAGTATATACTATTTTAATTTTATTTTTATACAATAAACCAAAAAATAAAAGGTAATTATTGCTTTTATTTCAATATCTTTTCAAAATTATTTAGAACTTTACTACTCACACTACAATTTTTTACATTTTTTAGTAGATTATTTATATCAATTCCTAGATTATCTAAACTCTCTTTTTGTTTTACAATATATTCTTTCATAACTGTAATATTAAATTCAGGATGAAATTGAACTCCCCAAATACAATTACTAAATCTTACTGCTTGATGTTTTTCATGTGAATTTTTAGCTAAAACAATCGAACCTTTTGGAAGTTTTATTGCACTTTGATAGTGAGTTTCATGGGCATAAAATTTTAAAGGAATATTTTTGAACAATAAATCTTTTTTTGCATTAGCAAGTTGTCTTATTTTTACACTTCCAATCTCTTTACCGTTTTTGTTATAATTTGAACAACCTCCCAAAGCTTTTGCAATAAGCTGGTGTCCATAACATATCCCTAATAGTGGTATATTTGCTTGCTTGATTTTTCTTATATATTCTTCTAACTTTAAACTCCAATTTAATTCTTCACTTACCATTGAGTGTGAACCTGTAATTATAAAACCTTTTGCACTAACTAGTTTTGGTAATGTTTGATTATTTTTTACATCTATTGTTTTAATATATTTTGAAGGAATCTTTAATTCTCTAATAATCCAATCTTCAAAATCTCCATAATTATACTTTGTATTGTCAAATGTATCTCCAGTTTTTAATATATAAATATATTTCACTTATACTCCAAGTTTTTGAGTTTTTTGATTATTTTATTACAAATTAAAAAATTTGTTTATTAGTTTGTGTATAAAATTTAATATTCTTTGTATTTCCCATTATCTCAAAAAATAAATAGTTAAAATAGGGTAAGAATTAAACTCAAATGGATATAATTCAATTCTCAAATAGTTTAAATAAGGAAAAGTTTTGAATGAAACTATAATATATCCTATCATTGCAATAATAGCTTTTATAGCTTATAAAAAATATACTCAATACAAGGTATTAAAACTTGTACCAGCTCTTTTGAAAGAGGGTGGACAAATTATTGATGTTAGAACAAAAGATGAGTTTACTTCAGCTCACAAAGAAGGTAGTATAAACATTCCATTAGAATTACTTGATAGTAGAATAAATGAGTTAGATAATAATAAACCCATAATTCTTTGTTGTGCAAGTGGAAGTAGAAGTGGATTAGCAAAAAGGCTTTTATTGTCAAAAGGTTTTGAAAATGTATATAATTCAGGGACGTGGAACTCACTTTTAAAATTTTAGTCGAGGTAAAGATGAAATTTATATATGTAATGGACCCCATGTGTACATGGTGTTATACTTTTCAACTGCAAACAATTTAGAAAATCAGTTGAAAAAGATTATAATTCGCTTTTAATAAATATCAGGATAAAAAATGGCTAAAAGTCAAAATAACAATAGTGTAAAAAATTCAAAAGTTGACCTTATCAAATTAGGAAGTAACTCTACTCCAAAAACTTTTTCAAAAGATACAACAGTAAAAGATCAAGTTGTAAATGCAAGAAAAGCAGCAAGTATAAATAAAGAAAAAGCAAAGAAAAAAGCTAAAATGGCAAAAGCTTCTAGGAAAAAAAACAAAAAATAATATGTTTTTACATTAAGTGCCTTTATATATTATTTATATATAATGTAATACCAATAAGTTGTCTAATGAACAATCTATTTACTTATTTTAAACCTTATTAAAATAAAAAAGGAACTTTCATGAACACAAATACAAACTACGCAGAACATGTAAGTATAGTAAAAAATCTAAAAATGGCAGATAGTTTTTATGAAGTTAGAGAACCATTTAAAGAGGGGTTTGAAGCTATATACAACAAGGCAAATGCAAATAATGTAAATATGTCAAATGCAAAAGACTTTTTAAATTCTCTAACAAAAGAGGAATTATCTACCTTGCAAAACTATACAAGACTTGCTGATGAAATTAATGTAGATAATCTAAGTGATGAAGGTGCATATAATTTACTTCTACACCATTATGAAAAATATGATTTTAATAATGATGGAGTAACAGAAGATGGTATAGCAAAAACATCAGGAATGATTCCTCAGTCATTAGGAAATGATGAAAAAAAAGCTTTAGTCGAAACCTTTAATTCTATGGATTTTAAAGATGTAATGACCGCATCAATATTATTTATTAAGTTACCAATGGTAGTAGATGGGCAGTTACAACCTAGCAATCAAGATATTAGTTTAAAAGATATAAGAGATAGAATCATGGATATTTTAAATCCTAAAAATGAAAAATTTTCAACACAAGAATTTAAAAATACAATTAAAAACTTTTCTGACTTATTTGAATTAAATTATAAAAAAATACTAGAAGAAAAAGCATATTATAATATTAGATAATCAGAACTTTTTACAAGGAATAAAATGAGTAAAGATTTTTTTCAAGATAAATCAAACAATTATGAAAAAGATAAAAATAGAGTTGATAATGTTCAAAACATAGCTAATTTAATAACAAAAGAGATTGATTTTGATAAATCAATGGAAATAATAGATTTTGGGTCAGGTACTGGATTATTATTAGAAAAAATCGCTCCATTTGTTAAAAGTATTACAGCTATTGACTTGTCACCATCAATGAATAAAAAATTAAATGATAAAAGAGACTTGATTGATTGTAATCTTGAAATTTTAGAAATTGATTTAGCAAAAACTAAATTAGAAAAAAAATTTGATTCAATAATTTCATCAATGACCCTACATCATATTGAAAATATAGAAAATTTGTTTAAAGATTTTTATAATATATTAAATGAAAATGGAACAATAGCTTTAGCAGATTTAGATATAGAAGATGGTAGTTTTCACACAGAAGATACAGGGGTATATCATTTTGGATTTGACAGAGATGAGGTTGTAAAAATAGCAAAAAATGTTGGTTTTAAAAATGTAAAAATCCAAGATGCAAGTATTGCCTATAAGCCTCAAGGTGGATATCTAATATTTTTACTTACAGCAAGCAAGTATATATAATAAATTGCACAAATAGAAAAGGAGATATCTAATGTTGTCTTATGAGTTTTTAATTACATCATTAATAGTTGTTTTAATTCCTGGTACGGGAGTTTTATATACTATTGCTACAGGTTTGTTTTCTGGAAAACGTGCTAGTTTTTTTGCCGCATTAGGTTGCACATTAGGTATTGTCCCTGCTTTATTAGCTAGTAGCCTTGGTTTAGCTGCTATTTTTCATACTAGTGCAGTTGCTTTCCAAGTTGTAAAGTTTCTTGGAGTAGGATATTTACTATATTTAGCATGGCAAATGTGGAACTCTTCATCTGCTTTAAGTATTTCTGAAAAAAACTCAAAAAGTAATTATTTGAACATTGTTATAAAAGGTTTTATGTTAAATATTTTAAATCCTAAATTATCAATTTTCTTTTTGGCTTTTATCCCTCAATTTATCCCTAGCAACGTTCACAGTGTCTTAAACAGTATGCTTTTACTTGGGGCTGTTTTTATGATTATGACCTTTGTGGTATTTGTTATATATGGTTTTTTATCAGGTTTATTTAGTGCTTATATTTTAAAATCTGAAAAAGCGAGTATTTTTATCCAAAGATTTTTTGCAACAAGTTTTGCAGCACTTGGACTTAAATTGGCATTTAGTGAACGTGTATAATATAGAAAAATACAAAAGTCAAGATGTAGAAGACTTAGCACAATTATTTACAAATACTATTCACAATGTAAATAGTAAGGATTATACTAAAGAACAAATAGAAAGTTGGGCACCAACTAAAATTGACTACAAAAAATGGAAAAATAGATTTGAAAAAACAAAGCCATATATCGTAAAAAACAACAATAAAATAGTAGGCTTCTTTGAATTTGAAAACAATGGTCATATTGATTGTTTTTATGTACATCATAATTATCAAAGAAAAGGTGTTGGGAATATAATGATGTCTAAAATAATTAACATAGCAAAGGAAAAAAAACTTGATGAGGTTTTTGCAGAAGTAAGTATAACAGCAAAACCATTTTTTGAAAAAAATCTATTTGTTGTAGAAAGAAAAAATATAGCAATAAGAGATAATGTTGATTTAATAAATTATATAATGACAAGACAAGTCTATACATAATTATTTGCAAGGAATAAAAATTAATACAACATACAAAAACCTTGAATTACCTTTTTTAGAATTAACTTTTAATACAGATATTAATGGCTGTTCAAAGAGTCATATACATGATAAATTGACTATTATAGCACTAAAAGATGGCAATATTAAACTACATTTAAAAGACAATGAACTGATTTTAATAGAAAAAAATATTGCAATTATAAATCCATACCAAATACACTCAGCTTCTAAAATGGATAAAAATAGTGACGGGCTTTATGCTTTATATTTAGATAAAAATTGGATTGAAAAACTTCAATATGATTTATTAAAAGTTGATGGATTTGTTCCCTTTTCAACAAATATAATAGCTGATGAAAAAACTTATCAGGAGTTTATTTTCTTATGTGAAAATCTTATTTTAGATGATATTTGTATAAAAAAAGAGGAACAAATAATACAATTTATTTCAAAACAAATAATTAAAAATTGTAATCAATTAGTAAGAGAAGAAAAAAATATATTAGCATATGATATTAAGAGTTACATTGATCAAAATATACATTTAAATCTAAGTTTAGAAGAGATTTCAAAACAGTTTTTAATAACACCTTTTCATCTAATAAGAATATTTAAACAGGAGTTAGATTTAACCCCTTATCAATACATTTTAAACCACAAAGTAAATTTAGCAAAAGAGTTATTATCAAAAAATATGAGCATATCAGAAGTAGCACTAAATGTTGGTTTTAATGATCAAAGTCATCTATATAAATATTTTAAACAAATATTTTCTATCTCTCCTAAAGAATATCAAGATAGTTTAATAAAATAACTTCTTACAGATAGTCAATTTTTTACAATACACTTTTTTTTATTTTTAATAAAATTCTCTTTATAAAAACAAAGGAATTAAACAATGAAAAAAGCACTAATTGTAATAGATTTACAAAACGATTATTTTAGTGGTGGTAAGATGGAACTTCAAAAGGTAGATGAAGCTTTACTTCAAACTAACAAATTAATAAAATACGCAAGAGAAAAACAATATAAAATTTATTTTGTACAACACTTTGCAATAAAAGATAATGCAATGTTTTTTATAAAAAATACCCAAGGTGTAGAGTTAAATAAAAATTTAGATATTCAAGATGATATGATTATTGAGAAAAACTATCCAAATAGTTTTAGAGATACAAAGTTAAAAGAAGAGTTAGATAAAGAGAATATAAATGAATTAATCATTTGTGGAGCCATGACTCATATGTGTATAGATACAACAGTATGAGCAGGTTTTGATTTAGGATACAAAATCACTGTAGCAAATGACGCTTGTGCCACAAAAGATTTAAACTTTAAAGAAAATACTATAAAAGCTTGTGATGTACATTATAGTTTTATTAGTGCTTTAGCAGGTGTATTTTGTGAAGTTAAAGAGACTGAACAAATTATAAATGTAGAATGATTTAAGACTCAAAAAGTTAATATCTAATTTAAAAAAGTGTACCTTCTTTTATAGGTAGCAAGATTTTATAGGAAATAAAATGATAATTGATACAAAAGATGTAAAAAATGAAGAACTTTACAAACTTCTTATTGGTTCAGTCCTTCCAAGACCAATAGCATGGGTTGGGACTTTGGATAAAAAGGGTATTCCTAATCTTGCTCCATTTTCTTTTTTTAATATAGCAAGTGTTAATCCCCCTGTTGTTTCTATATCAATTTTGAATAAACTAGATGGAGTTAAAAAAGATACTCTTATAAATATTCAAAATACAGAGGTTTTTTCTATCTCAATTGTTAGTTATGATTTGGTTGAAAAAATGGCAATAACAGGTAAAGATTATGAATTAGATGTTGATGAGTTTAAAGTTGCAGGAGTTTCTTGTCTTCCTTGTAAAAAAATAGCTTCTGTTTATGTAGGCGAATCAAAGGTTACTTTTGAATGTCGCTTACATTCAATTGTAGATTTTGGAGATGTTGAAAAAGCAGGAAATCTTGTTTTAGCTAATGTTGTAGCTATTCATGTTCATGACAACATTATAGAATGGCCAAATATTGATATGTTGAAGCTCGATGCAGTTGCTAGAGCTTCTGGTCCCTATTATTCAACGATACGAGATAAGTTTTTAATAAATAATTAGCTAAGTATATGAAAAATTTATTATTTCTTTTCTTTTTCATTTTTAATACTACAACATATGCTAATAGTGAGTTGTATGAATCTGATTTGTATTATTTAGAAAAAAATGAAGTATTATTTTACAAGATTTTAAATTGGTGGAGTAATGAAACTCAAGAAAACAATACTGAGTTTTGTTTTAAAAATTTAAAAGTTAGAAGTAATAATACTCTTGATTTAAAATACAATGATAAAACAAAAAAATTAAGAATATCAACAAAAGAAAAGTTTGCTGATTTAATATCTGTTTTTGATGATACAAATACTAATTTAAAAAATGAATATATAAATAAAAACTATTTTAAAAATTTAAAAATAGAAAATATTAAAAATATAAGTAGTATAGTTTTATCGAATATTAGTTTGAGTCAATTTAAAAAAATAAATAAGATAAAAAATAATCTTGCTTTTGAAGTTGAAGGTGAAATTTTAGGTTTATTAGCATATAGTGGAAAAGTATCATTTCATAAGAGTGGAGATTTTTTGCGTTCATGTCCAAAAATATCAGATAGCAAATTTAATATTACTTTTAAAATTTTAAATATAAAAACAAAAGAAGTTTTAATAAAAATATTCTTTAAAGAAAAGCAATGAGTGTAACAAAATCTAAAATATCATCTATTTTTTTTCAATATTCAATACCTTCTGTATTGGGGATGTTGGCTATTTCATCTGCAAGTATTGTTGATGGATTTTTTATAGGAAATTATGTAGGAGATATTGGACTTGCTGCAATTAATATAAGTTTTCCTGTTTTCTCTTTTTTATTTGGATTTGCACTAATGTTATCAGTTGGGAGCAGTGTTGTATCTGGAAAACTAATAGGTGAAGAAAAAATTCATGATGCTTCGGTTGTTTTTAGCAAAACAATAATAACTATTACTCTTTTTAGTTTTTTTATGTGCACAGTTTTATTTTTAAATATTGAAACACTTTTAAATTTCTTCGGTGCAAATAGAGAGTTGATTCCTATTGCTATAGAGTATTTGTCAATTATGTTAATCTTTATCCCTTTTTTGATGATAGGAGTTGTTTTAGACTATTTTGTAAGAGTTGATAATAGACCAAATCTTGCTTTTATGGCTTTACTTTTAAGTTCTCTAATCAATGTAATTTTAGATTGGTTTATGATAGTATATTTACAAAAAGGTATTTTTGGAGCTGCACTTGCAACGGGTATTTCCCAGTTAGCTTTATTAGTTATTCTTTTACCCCACTTCTTTTCTAAAAAAGCAATTTTACAGTTTGTCAAACCAAGAGGGAGTTATACTCAAATTATCAAAGCATGTTATAACGGCACATCTGAGTTTGTCAATGAAATGTCGGTGGGAATAACCACTTTGATTTTTAATTATGTGATGATACAAAATTTTGGTATTGAAGGCATCGCTGCTTTTACGGTGATTAATTATCTTTTACTGATTGGTATAATGATTAGTTTTGGTATTAGTGATTCTTTACAACCTATAATTAGCAAAAATTTTGGTGCAAAAAAATATTTACGAATAAATGAGTTTATAAAATTGGCTTTTATATCTACAAGTTTAGTGGGAGTTGTTATGATATTTTTAATACTCTTATTACCTGAAACCTTAGCCAATATTTTTTTAGAAGATAATAATTTAGATACAAAACAAATCGTTTTAAATTTTACTAAATTTATATGGATAGTTTTCATTTTTGATGGGCTTAATCTTGTAATCTCTGCTTATTTAACAGCTATTCATAAACCTTTGGCTTCAATGCTTATAGCCCTTTCTCGAAGTCTTGTTCTTCCTGTGATTTTTATTCTAACACTACCATTTTTATTTGGTGATAGTGGAATATTTATGGCTATTCCTTTGGCAGAAGCATTTAGTTTTGTAATTGCAGTTTTTTTATTTAAAAAGTATAAGCCAAAAAAAATAGCTTAAGAAATATAGAAATAAAACTAAATCATTTGATTTCAAATTTATCATTCTTTGACAGAAGATTTTTTATCTTTTGTAAATGATAATCCTATTCCATAATTTACAATAAAGAGTTTTGGAAAAAATAGAAAGTAACTGATTCTAAAAATTTATTATCAAATTTTGTTCTAAAAATACATAAGTAAAAAATAATTTTATTCATTGTTTATAAGTTACTTGATAAATTGCTCTCAAAATTAAAAGGAGAAATTATGAAGAAAATAATCTTATCAGCAATGCTTGCTACTAGCTTTACTTTTGCACACCAAATAACAGCGAAAGTAGATAAAAACGTTTACAGTGCCGAGTTTTGGGCTCATGGGAAATATAGCAGTTTTGATATAAAACAACTGAAAGGCGCAACAGCTTATGATGAAAATAATCAAGAGATAAAAACAGGAATTGATTATTCAAAGGGTTCAGAGTTATTAATGGCAAAAAAACCTTCTATGATAGCATTATCATTTGATGCAGGGTATTGGACTAAAACAGATGAAGGGTATAAAAATATTGAACCAAGTAAATATAAGGGAATAGTTTTTAATACTTTAAAAAGTATCAAATATGGAAAAAGATATTTCACTTGGAGTGATAAATTTATAAATCCAATAGGATTAACTATGGAGGTTGTTCCTTTAATCAATCCTTTAAAAATAAAAAAAGGTAAAAAGTTACCAGTACTAGTTTTAAAAGATGGAGAAGCCTTAGCAAATGCTGGTTTTGAAACATCTGATTATGAAGACTTAGATATAAAAACAAATAAATTTGGTATTGCATATATTCCTGTAAAATCAAGTGGATTACAAATAATCGCAGCAAAATACTATACAAATGAAATAAATGATCCAAATGTTAATAATATCACTATTCAAAGTAGTATTTCTTTTGAGGTAAAATAGTGTTTAAGAAGTATTTTTTTGCATTTTTGATTTCAAGTATGTCACTATTTGCACATGGTATTTTTTACAATGTAGTAGAAGGCGCGATAAGTGTACATATCTCCTCTGCTAATAATATTAGTATAAGTGATGCAAAAGTAAAAGTTTTTGCTCCAGGTGGAAACTTACCATATGCAAAAGGTTATACTGATATAAATGGAAATTTTGCTTTTATGCCTGACAGTGCAGGTATATGGCATGTAAAAGTTTCTATGTCAAGTGACCATGGAAGTCATGATAAAGAGTTTAATATTGAATTATCAGATGATTATAAAGTAAAAGATTTTGATAAACTTCCTATTGAAAGATATCTAGGTATCTTAAGTATTTTAGGGATAATCTTTGGTATTTTTGGTGCATTTAGTTTTTTTCAAAGAAAGAAAACTATTAGATAAAATCTTAATCAAAATTTTAGTTTTTTAATACTATTCTTTTAAATATTTGACTGATTAGTCAACTAAATTTAAAAGGATATGATATGAAAACTATTGAAAAGATAAAAGATGAGAAAAACTACACAGCAGTTAATTTAGGTAATTTAGATGAATTGATGGAATATTCACTTATTCATAAAGTAAATAAAAACAAAATAGAGGGTAAAGTATTTTTAAAAGAGGCTACAAAATCAACTGGTACTGAAATCTCTTTTAATTCATTGGCTCCTAAAACTGAACAACCATATTTTCATATACATTATAAAAATGAAGAATCATATATTATTCTAAAAGGTTATGGTTTTTTTCAAGTTGATGGGGAATGTTTTGAGATAAAAGAGGGGTCTGTTATTCGTGTTGCACCTAGTGGAGTAAGAGGTATTAGAAATGATTCAGATGAAACTATGATTTATATGGTAGTTCAATCAAAAGAAAACTCATTAGAAGAGCATACAACAGATGATGGAGAAAGAGTAGCTTTTGAACCGAAATGGTAAAATAATCAATCCATCTCCTTCAAGATTTCTCTTGAAGGGGGAAAAACTATTTAATAGTTTGAACTGTGATTGAAAAGTTTAAGTCTTTACCTGCTAAAGGGTGGTTAAAATCAATTTCTACATCAGCATCATTAATAGCTGCTACTGTAACTTGGATTGGGTTACCATCCTGACCTTGAGCTTGTAAAGGCATACCCACTTGTAATTCTAAATCTCCAAATTGTTCTTTTGGTACCATCTGCTTTGCTTCTTCATTATACTCTCCATATGCTTCTTGGCAAGGTACAGAAATCTCTCTTGAATCACCTTCCTTCATATCTTGTATTCTTGATTCTAATCCAGGGATTAATTGTCCAGCACCAAAAGCAAACTCTAAAGCATCTTTACCCATATTACTATCAATAACTTCACCACCAATTTTTAACTCATAATTTATTGCAACCATTTGATTATTTTCTATTGCCACTATATCTCCTTTTTTTTCATAGTGTTTACACTCTAACAAAAAAAATCTTTTTTTAGCTAAATAGTCTCTGATATTCATTAGAAATATTAAAAAAGTAAGCCTTAACATTTTAAATATAATTATTAAGAAATCTAATATAAAATTGCATTATAATTAACTATATTATTAATAAAGGAGTTAATTATGGCTATTAATAAAAAAGAAGTTGAATTAATCCAATCAAATCTTCACTGTTTATGTTATTCTCCTGGTCCAATAGATGGTCTTTTGGGAAGAAGAACAGAAGGAGCATTCTCTTTATGGCAAATAGATTCAGGTTTTGAAGATATAGTTACTTTAAAAGATGAATTAGAAAAAATTGAAAAACAATCATCTAGAATAGAAAATCTAAACTCTAATGCACAAGAAAACAAAGATATTATAAGTATGACATTTTCTAGCAAAGAAGCATTAATCGAAGCTGTTTGTATCTATGGTCCAAAATTTTCTTTAAATCTAAAAGCACATTGGGCGTATGTGTTAGCCACAATTGAATGGGAAACTAATAGATCTTTTCTTCCCATTGAAGAAGCTTATTATATATATGGTGGAACACCTTCACAAGATGATGGAAAATGGCAAGAGCGTGAAAGTTGGAGAAAAAGAAACTTCCACTATTATCCATATTATGGGAGGGGATATGTACAGTTAACATGGGAACGAAACTATAAATTCTATGCTAATCTTTTTGGGATATCACTAGAACAAATGGTAAAAAAAGCTTTAGAGCCTGGGGCTTCACTTTTCGTAATATTACATGGGATGAGTGTTGGGTATTTTGGTCAATCTATCCATCAACATATTACAAAAAATAAATATGATTTTGAAAATGCACGAAGATGTGTAAATGGTTTAGACCATGCAAAAGATATTGCAAAATTAGCTAAATCATGGATGAAAAAAATCTAATTAAATATTAAAAATAATACAGTATCATAATAAATCTTTTTCAAAGGGATTTTATGAAAAACTATTTTATTATAGCTATAATTGTGGTTGCCATTGGATATATGTTTGTTATTATGAAAGACAAGTATGACAATATAAAAGAAACAAATCAAAAAATTACTCAACAAAAATAGATAAATTAGGAACTTTATGAAAATTGCAATATTAGATGACTATCAAGATGTAGTTAAAGGTTTAAAAGCTTTTTCCCTTTTAAGTGATTTTGACGTAACCGTTTTAAATGAAACTATTACAGATGAAAATCTACTAGCAAATAAGTTGTTTGATATTAATATTTTAGTTCTTATTCGAGAAAGAACATTAATAACAAAAACACTTTTAGAAAAACTTCCAAATTTAAAACTTATATCTCAAACTGGAAGATTAAGTTCTAATATTGATTTAAAAGCTTGTGATGATTTTGGTGTAAAAGTTGTAGATGGTATTGGTTCACCTATTGCTCCAGCAGAGCTTTGTTGGTCTTTGATTATGATGGCTTCAAGACATTTATATGATTATATTTCAAATTTTAAAAATGATAATTGGCAAAATAGTGCTTATAAAGGTTTGGGAAAATCTTTACATGGACAAACCCTAGGAATCTGGGGATATGGAAAAATAGGGCAAAGAATAGCTACTTATGCAAATGTATTTGGAATGAAAATAAAAGTCTGGGGAAGTGAAGAGTCTAGAAATAAAGCTATAGAAGATGGATTTGAAGCAAGCTTATCAAAAGAGGAGTTCTTTTCAACTTGTGATATAGTTTCAATAAATTTGAAACTTAGTGAAAAATCTAAATATTGTGTTAAAAAGCAGGATTTAGAACTTTTAAAAGATGGTTCTATTTTTGTAAATATTAGTAGGGCACAATTAGTTGAAAAAAATGCTTTATATGAAGTTTATAGTAAAAATAAAAATAAATTCTTAGCAATAGATGTTTTTGAGAGTGAACCTTGTTTACCAAAAAACTTACCATTATTAAATTTACCAAATGTATTAGCAACTCCACATTTAGGTTATGTTGAAAAGCAAAACTACGAGATATATTTTAAAGCTGCTTTTGAAAATGTAGTTGATTACATAAGAAATTTTTAAAAGAAATCTTTATTTATAGCCATTTATAGCGAAAAAACTAAAAATTAAAAAAATACCTAATATTATTTATAGCTCTTTAAATACCCAAAAAATGCGAAAAACTCACGATTGAAGTCATTTAAAAAATTCTTTAAAATTATTATATTCAGGCTATATATATTTGATAATATTTTTTAATTACAAAAGGAGTAGAGATGAAAAAGTTAGATTTAGAATCATTACAAAATGATGTGCTTCAACAATTAAAATTAATAAACGACATTGAATTACCTTTAAATATATATGACTTAGGTTTAATCCATAATACAAAAGTTGAGATATCAAAGGAAAGCGAAGTGAATGTAGAAATTACTATAACACAAATTGATTCAAGACAAAATAATCAATTCTATTTTCTTGATGAGATAAAAAAGCAACTTAAAAAAATTGAAAGTATAGATGAGGCTAAGGTTAATTTTGTAATTGGTCCAAAATGGGATTCCTCAATGATGACTCCAAGAGGTCTAGAAAAATTAACTAATGTTAATAGCTTATAAAGAAAAAAAGGTTTAATTTGAGAATAAATGTTTTTCCAATAGTTTTTTTATTTTTAATCTATTTTTCTTCTAGTCCTATTTTTGGTCATGGTGTAAGCCAAGAAGAAAAAAATATGATATTAGAAGATGAAAATTTAAAATATATTTATATTGGAATGATTCATATGTTAAAAGGTTATGACCACCTTTTATTTTTATTAGGAATAGTTTTTTTAATAAAAAATATATCTCATATTGTAAAACTTATCACAGCATTTACTTTAGGTCATAGTATAACTTTAATCTTTGCAACAATTAATAGTATTCAAGTAAACAGTTATATTATTGAATCAACAATAGCTTTTAGTGTTTGTTATATCGCTTTTGTAAATCTAAAAGGGTTTGAGAAACTTTTTAATATAAAGCCCTTAAATATTGTAGTGATGGTATTTTTATTTGGATTAATCCATGGACTAGGTTTATCTTCCATACTACAACAATTTCCTTTGAAAAGTGAAAGTTTATTATCAAATATTATTAGTTTTAATGTTGGTATTGAGATTGGACAACTTATTGCAATTTTTATAATGTATATGACTTTGTCAAAGATTAAAAAATATAGTATTTATAATACTTTTAAAATCTCAATTAATATACTGATATATTTAATTGGTTTAGTTCTTTGTTATATTCAAATTGAGAATTATTTAACAAGTTCTTCTAGTCCAAAAGTGCTTAAGGAAGAAAAATATAAAGAGATTATTACTATAAAACTTCCAGCACATTCAGAACTTGAATTTAAAGTTTGGATGGATATTGGTAAAGAACTAAAATACTCTTGGTATTCAGACAATACAAAATTACATTATGATTTTCATGGTGAGCCAGCAAGTGCTGTAAATGGTTATTTTGAAAGTTTTAAGGAAAATACATCAAGTAAAGATTCAGGGAAAATTGTATCTAAGTTTGTTGGAAAACACGGTTGGTATTGGAGAAATGATTCTAGCCTTTTAACAACTATAGTATTAAAACTAGATGGAGAGTATAAACTTGAAAAGAGAAAATAGTAAAAACTATTTTCTTGCTATATTTTTAGGCTAAAGTATTATTATGAAAAAAGAACAAAAAGAAATATTAAAACAAAAAATTATACAACAGTTAAATACTATTGAAGATTTAGAAGTTCCTATTAGTATTTATGAATTAGGACTAATTTATGATATTTTTATTGAATCTATTGATGAAAAAATAGAAGTTACAATTCATATGACACAAATTAATTTAAGATGTAACAGTAATAAATCTTTTTTAGACTTAATCTCTTCAAAGGTTGAATCTATAGAAGAAATTGATAAATGTAAAG
Organism: Arcobacter arenosus; assembly: GCF_005771535.1. Lineage (NCBI taxonomy): Bacteria > Pseudomonadati > Campylobacterota > Epsilonproteobacteria > Campylobacterales > Arcobacteraceae > Arcobacter > Arcobacter arenosus. The sequence goes on along the minus strand of NZ_VANU01000001.1, from coordinate 17,129 downwards.
TAAAACTTGTTTTTTCTCCCAAATGGGATTTAACTATGATATCTCCTGAAGGACTTAAAAAATTAAGACAAAATGCTAATTAAGATATAATACTAAAAACAAAAGAGTTTATATGAAACAAGATTTAAGGTTTAATCTCGAAGATATTAGTCAAATCATAATTGGTGCCTTTGCCTTAGCAATTCCAATATCTTTTTCTCAGGAAGCTTGGGAATTAGGGGAAACACTTCCTTTTACAAATCTACTTTTACTATTATTTTTATCTTTTTTCTTTTTGGGATTTTATACTTATCAATCTATTTTTCAAGGTAATGTAAAATATAGAATGTTTGCTTTTATCTTTAGAGTGGTAGTTGCTTATCTAATAGCCTTTGTTGTAGTATCACTAATCTTATTTTCAATTGGAAAACTTCCTATAATAGATGAAACAATTATTACTATTAAAAGAATTATAGTTATATCAATGCCAGCATCAATGGGGGCAATTATTGTAGATGGTTTTGATAAAGAGTGAAAAATATTATATAAAACCCCAAGTTTAATACTTGGAATTTTATATTAAACTATTTTGTTTATTACAACTTTAAAATCTAAATCAGCACCTGCCATTGGGTGATTATAATCAACTGTAACATTTTCTTTATCAACTTCTATCACAGTAGCTTTAAAAGTGTTTCCATCCTCATCATCTGCTTCTAAAACTAAACCAATCTCTAAATCTATCCCTTCAAAATCACTAGCAGGAATAACTTCAGTTAAGGTTTTATCATATTCTCCATAAGCTTCAATTGCAGGAACTGTAAGTTCTCTTGTTTCACCTTCATTCATAGATGCAATTCTTTCTTCAAGACCTTCTAAAAGTTCACCTTTACCAAAAACAAACTCTATAGGGTCAGCATCTAAATTACTTTCAATTAAATTATCATTTACTTTTAACTCATATTGTAGTTTAACAACTTGATTTTTTTCTATTGCCATATTAATCCTTCAAAAATATATCTTGTACTATATCAAAATTTATTGTTGTGAAAAATTAATATTAAAACTTAGGAATAGAAATTGCAAAATTATAAATAAATTTTATTTTTTTTATAACTTTTTGTGCTATATAGAGGCTATAAAATTTGGATACACTCCATTTTTAATATAATAACACACATTTAGAGGAATATTGATGGACAAAGTAGTAATTATTGGTGGTGGATATGCAGGAATATATGCACTTAGAGAACTTGTTAAAAACAAGAATATAAAAATAACACTTATAGATAAAAATACATTTCATAATCTACAGCCAGAAGTATATGATTTAATAGCAAATAAATCAAGTATTGCGGATGTAACAATTGACTTAACAACCTTATGCATGGGTTATAATCACCCTTATTTAGAATATAAGAATTTAAATGTAAAAAAAATTGACCAAGAGAAAAAACAAATTTTTACACAAGAGCAAGAGATTGTAGAATTTGATTATTTAGTTATGGCGGCAGGTACAAGAACATTTTTCCCACCTTCAATCTCAGGATTAAATAGTGCCCATGATATTAAAAAATTAAATTGGGCGATGTTTTTTAAACAAAGTTATGAAAATCAATTATTTAAAAAAATACAAGATGAAGCAAAAAAATGTCATGACACTCATATTGTAGTTGTTGGAGCTGGACTTTCAGGAGTTGAAATTGCTGCTGAGATGGCATATAATTCAAAAATGTTTTTTTCACGGGGAAATTTCTCTTGTGACAATCTAAAAGTTTCACTTATTAGTAGTTCTGATACTATTTTACCTGGATTAACACAAGAGTTAATCTCAATTTCACATAAAAGGTTAAAGTCTTTAGGGATTAATGTAATCACAAATACAAAATTACAAAAATGTGAAGATGGTTATGCATACCTTTCAAATGGGACAAAAATTCAACACTCATTTTTAATCTTTACAGGTGGAGTTGAAGCTTCAAAAGTTACTGAGGAACTTGATGTTAAGAAAAATGGAAGAGGGCAAGTTATTGTGAATGAATATATGCAAACAGATAAATATGAAAATATTTTTGCCATTGGAGATTCAGCAGAGATTAGAAACTCAAAGGATGAGATAATGCCTCCAAATGTTACCATTGCAAGAATTAGTGGAACAAATGCAGGAAAAAATATTTTAAATATGATTAAAAAAAGAAAACTTGAAAAATGTAATCCAAAACTAGATGGTATTTTAATTGCCCTTGGTGGTAAATATGCGGCTGGTAATATTATGGGATTATTCCATGTAAGCGGAAGACTAGCTTATGAGATTAAACATTATGTATTTACTTCATATAGAAAGCCTTTACTAAAAACAATCAAAGCAGGTTATAAAAAACTAAAAAAACTTTAATTTGAAATAATAAGGAGTCATAAAAGATATTTTAATTAAAATCTTTTATGGTTTCAAAAATTTTATTACTCATTTTTATTTTCACAAATATACTCTTTGCCTCTTTTGAATATGTAAGTGTTGGCAATATAGATAGATATTACAATTCAAAAATCTCAACTGAACAATTAAAGTCCTTACTCCTTGAAATCGAAGAGGACTTAGAATCCCAACTTCAAACTAATATTTTTGATTTATCTAACAATGGTAAACCAATAAATCTAGTTTATGTGGAACCCTCTTTACTTGAAAAAAGAATAGAAAGAAAAATAGATTTATTAAAAAGTAAACAAAAAAAAATAAATCAATTACAAGAATATTTCCCAAAAAATCAAAAAATAATAAATAAAGAAAAAGAACTATTTAAAAAAGAGAATGCTCTTTTAAATAGTAGGATTAAAGATTTTAATTCCTATGTTAAAGAGATAAATAAAAAAAGAAATTTTTCAAATGAACAGTTTAAAAGAATAAAAGCAGATATCCTTTCAACAAAGAAAAAGCTAGATATAGAAATAAATAAAATGAACAGATATAGAGATGATATAAAAAGAAAAGTAAATAAATTTAATACAAAAGTTAATAGTTTTAACAATCAAATTAGAGAATATAAAAGATTAAGTAAAGAGATTGAAACCTTGACAAGAGGTTTTAAAAAAGTCAAAGGTATGACTTTTGGAGTAAAAGAGATAAATACAAAAACCTATTTTAAAGATGGGAAAAGAGTTCAAGAAAAAACCCAAAAACAAAGAATGGATAAAATAGAGATTTATGGATTTAGTTCAATGGGTGAATTAAAAGCTGTTTTAGCCCATGAAATATTACATTTAGTTGGACTTCCTCATATAAATGATAAGTATTCTTTGATGAATAGTGTAATGCAAGAAAATCAAATCAAAAATCTAAAATTGACAAAAGAAGATATTAAAAACTTTAGGAAGAATTTCTAACTATAATTCCTAAAAGGAATTATAGTTTTTAGTTATATGTTTTTGATTCAAGATTAGGCATTACCTGAATTAAACCTAAGACAAAGGCATAAAATAAGCCACATGAAAAAAATAGAATACTTTTTTGGATTGAGTCTAAATACCAAAATGGTTCATTAAATAAACCAGAAAGTATATATGTAGGCATTAAAAGTATATCACCCACAACTTGTGAAATTTCCCCATGAATCGTCACACCTAGTATTGGAATTAAAATACCAATTAAAAAACCAATAAGTATACTTCTCATATTTTCTTCCCCCTTTAATTAGTCTTACTGTCTTATTAATAATAACTAATAAAGAGAGATAAAGTATATTTTTTTATAAAAAATTAAGAATAAATTTACATAATTATTACATAATTACACATATTTATAAGTTTTTCTTATGACTGATTATTCATATATACTTATAATTATATTTGATAGTCAGTTCTATTATCACCCCATTCAAATATAAAACACATAGGTAATTGATCTTTTTTATTTAAATATTTAGCTGTAAAATATCCTGAAACAAATATTGAAACAATAGCCACAAGTGAAGCAAATGCCAATGTTGAAAGTCCCGTTAAACCTTGCCCAACTGTACATCCAATAGAAAGGATACCACCTGTTCCCATCATCGCTCCACCAATCATATTATTTCTTACTCTATGCTCACCTTTTGCTGAAGTACAACCAAAACTATATTTTCTATTAAATTTTGACATTAAGAAAGCACCAAATACAATACCTACAATTAAACTTATTGAAAAGCTAAGTTCATTTACTTGGTATAACATAAACAGTTCAAGTGTTTTAGCTGTAGGATAAACAAATGTTATCCCTGCTGGGTCAATCATTCTTTCGATACTTTCACTTCCTATAACTGAAGTTATAAACCAAGCTGCTGCAACAAGTAATCCAATTAAAACACCATCCCAAAGGTTTGGTAATCTTACTGCGTGTCTAACTAAAACTTTTAAAAGTATTAATAAAACAGCAATAATAAAATAGATATTCATTGTAAAGTTTTCTAATTTACTTGACCATTCTATTAAAGTAGGGTTATTTACAAATGGGTCTAAAAAACCATTTAATAAACCTCTTGTTGTTGCAAAAGCAAAAATACCAATAAAAACAATACTTATTAAAGAGTTTTTATCCCCTTGGGCAAACTTAATCAAATGTCTATTACTACAACCATCTGCTAACATCATACCAACACCAAATAAAGCACCACCAAATATAATTGCAAAATAGTTTAAATTGTCTTTATAGTAAACTGTATTAGTTAAGTCAAGTTCAAAATATGAAGAAACAAAAAATGTAGAGATTATTGCTACAATCATAGCCATTACTACAGAAGCACCTCTCATTGTAGATTTTGTAAGAATATAGTCTTTTATTGAACCACTAAAGCAAAATTGTCTTTTTTGTGCAATCATTCCAAAGGCAGACCCTAAAATAAATCCTAATAAATTTACAATTTGATATATTTCTAACTCTAACATTTTAATCCTTATTAATTTAATACAGTATATTTATGTAGGAATTATATATCTTTACAATTTAAATCTGTCGGGTATATAAAAGTTAGTTTTTTTAATTAAGTTTAAATAAAATAAAGTAAATAAGTTGAGATTCTAAAAATCTTGATTCTCAACTTTCATATCTTCAAGTCCTTCTAAAATATCCAAGGCTTGCTCTTGTGTTAGAAGATTTTTTTCTATATCAATTAATACTTCATCAAAATAAAGTTTAACTTGCTTCATATAGTCTAATTCTTCTTTTAATGCTTTATTTTTCTTTTTTGCTAGTTGAGTTTCTATATCTTTAATATTATCATTTACTTCAGGTAAAATGTCAGTTTGAATAAGGTTTGTAAGTTCTTTGATATAATCCATTTAATCTCCTGTCTAATCTTTTTGATTTTCCGGAATTATATCAAAAGATAAAGGATTTTCTCCTTTATCTTAATTTTTTAATGTTTCATCTAATATTTCTGAGAATCTTTTCCACGAAGCTTTATCTGCTCTTTCATGATATCTATCAGAGCCAAACTTTGTAAATGCATGGGGTGCACCACTATAAGTTAACATCTCATGGGTAACTTTTTGTGCTTCCATTCTTTTAGCTATATCAGCAAAATCATCCATACTAACTGCTTTGTCTGCTGTTCCATGAAATACAACAATCTCACCTTTTACCTTTGAATAATCTTGACCTTCAGGAGTAGTTAACCCTCCATGAAAAGGGACAAACTTTTTAAGTTCAGCTCCACTTCTTGCCATCTCTAAGATAACTGTACCACCAAAACAATAACCAAGACCTACTGCATTATTAGTATTTGCACCTAATTTTTTTGCTTCCTCAAAACCACCTTGTATTAAGGTTCTCATTTTTTCTCTGTCTTTGTATAAAGCTCCTGTTAAAGCTTTTCTTTTTTCTATCGTATCAGCTACTACTCCCTTACCAAACATATCAGCAGCAAAAACTGCGTAACCCATTTGATTTAACATCTCTGTTCTTTTTATTTCATACTTGTCTATTCCATCCCAATCATGTATCATAAATACTAAAGGGGCATCTTTTGAAGGACTTGAATAATACCCTTGATAATCTTTCCCATCTACATTATATGTAACATATTCACCATTTGCCAATAAAAAACTTGAAGCAAGTAGTAAAGAAGAAACTATTTTTTTCATTATAACTCCTTAATAATATTTTTGAATATCTTACTCTTCAAAGAAAAATTTAAACTTAATATTTAAAGTTAAATTGAACACTTTTTTCACACATAAAGATTGTATAATAAAAAGAAATTTTAGGATTGTTATGATTGACCTAATAAAAAAACTACCAAAAGCAGAACTTCATTTACATATAGAGGGTTCATTAGAACCAGAACTTATGTTTAAACTAGCTAAAAAAAATAAAATTGATATCCCTTATAAAAGTATTGAAGAGATAAAAAAAGCATATGATTTTTCAAATCTTCAAAGTTTTTTAGATATCTATTATGCTGGTGCGGCTGTATTGATTACTAAAGAAGACTTTTATGATATGACTTGGGCTTATATAAAAAAATGTGTTGAGAATAATATTATTCATACAGAGATATTTTTTGACCCACAAACCCATACAAAAAGGGGAATAAGTTTTGAAACAGTAATCCTTGGAATAAAACAAGCCTTAGATGATGCAAAAGAAAAATATGGAATCACCTCTCATATTATAATGTGTTTCTTAAGACACCTATCACAAGAAGACGCTTTTAAAACTTTTGAAGAAGCCTTAGTGTTTAAAAATATAATTAAAGGGATAGGTTTAGACTCATCAGAAATAGGGCATCCTCCATCAAAGTTTAAAGATGTTTTTAAAAAAGCAAAAGAAGAGGGTTTTGAGATTGTTGCCCATGCCGGTGAAGAAGCAGATGTTTCATATATCTATGAAGCTTTAGATTTATTAGAAGTAAAAAGAATAGATCATGGGGTTCAAGCAATAAATTCAAAAGAACTATTAAAAAGATTAAAAGAGGAGCAAATACCTTTAACTGTGTGTCCAAATTCAAATATTGAATTAAAAGTTTTTAACTCATACAAAGAACACAATATTAAAAAGCTATTGGATTATAATCTTTTAGTAACAGTTAATTCAGATGATCCAGCATACTTTAAAGGTTATTTAAATCAAAACTATATTAACCTTGTAGATAATTTAGAATTAACAGATGAAGATATTATTCAACTTGTTAAAAACTCTTTTAAAGCATCATTTATAAGTGATGAACTAAAAGAAAAATATCTAAAAAAGGTAGAAGAAATTGGAAGAGATTATAAACTACATAAAAATAAATGAAAATCTTGTTACCTCAGGTCAGCCAACAGAAAAGCAGTTTGAAGATATAAAAAACGAAGGTTTTGAAGTTATAATAAATCTTGCTTTACATAATGCTTCAAATGCCATAGAAAATGAAGATAAAACTGTTACAGACCTAGAAATGGCATATTTTCATATCCCAGTTGATTTTGAAAATCCAAAAAAAGAGCAAGTTTCTCTTTTTTTGAATCTTTTAACTTCTTTAGAAAACAAAAAGGTTTGGGTTCATTGTGCACTAAATTATAGAGTTACTGTATTTTGTTATCTTTACCACAAACATATTTTACATACGCCCTTTGAAGAGATAAATTTCAAAGTCTTTGATGAGTGGACACCAAGTGAAAAATGGCAAGATATAATGAAAACTCCATATGAGCAATTATCTCTAGTAAAACAAAATTAACAACTAATTTATCAAATTTTAGATACCATATTCCACTAAAAAAAATAGATTATTATATTTTGGAATCAAATTGAGATTAGAAACAAAAACTGAAAAATTTAATGAACCCTTATATCTAGAAAGTGGTAGGATTCTAGAAAAGTTTGAGATTGTTTATGAAACATATGGTGAATTAAATGAAGATAAATCAAATGTTATTGTAATTTGTCATGCCTTAGCAGGGAGTCATCATGCCGCTGGACGATATGCTGATGAAGCAAAACCAGGATGGTGGGACAAATTAATTGGAGATGGTAAAGCAATTGATACAACAAAATATTTTGTAATTTGTTCAAACAACATTGGTAGTACCTTTGGCTCAACAAATGCTTTAAGTATCGACCCTAGTACAAAAAAAGAGTATAGATTAAAATTTCCTGTATTAACGATTTCTGATATTGTAAAAGCTCAAATGAGACTTTATAAAAAACTAGGAATTGAAAAGGCTAAAGCTGTCGTAGGTGGAAGCATGGGTGGGATGCAAGCATTATGTTACTCAATCGAATTTCCAGATTTTGCGGAGCATGTTTTTGCACTGGCTACTACAGCATATACTAGACCATGGGCAATTGCTTTTAATAAAATTGCAATAGAATCAATAAGACATGACCCAGCTTTTAAAGATGGACAATATAAAAAAGGTGATTTAGAAGCTTCTGGATTACCTGGACTTGCAATTGGAAGAATGGCAGGATTAATCGCATATCTAAGTCCAAATCTATTTAATAAAAAGTTTGGTAGAGACTATGCTAGAACAGATGGTTTATATGAGTTAATGGGTAGATTTGAAGTTGAAAGATACTTAGAATACAATGCATATTCTTTTCCAAAAATCTTTGACCCTTTATCTTATCTTTATATCTGCAAAACAATGAATATCTTTGATGCAGGAAGAAATAAAGATAAACTTGAAGATTCATTTGAGAAAGTTAATGCAAAATTACACCTTATATCTTTTTCTGATGATATGTTGTTTTTCCCTGAAGAGATGGAAGAGATTAGAGATATTATGATAAAACTTGGAAAAGGTGACCAAGTTACATATAAAATGATTGAAAGTAAATCAGGACATGATTCATTTTTGGTTGAAGTTGAAAAATTTGATCAATATTTAGTTGATTTATTAGAAGGAAAATAATGAGCGAAGAGCAAAAAGAAGAACAAACATTTGAAGTAAAAATTGAAAAAGCAAAAGAACTTTTAGAAAAATTATCTAATCCTCAAATCACACTAAGTGATTCTTTAGACCTATATAAAAATGGAATGAAACAACTAGAAGAAGCTCAAAAACTTTTAGATGAAGCAAAGCTTATTTTTGAAGTTGATAAAAAAGAAGAATCTGAACCATTTTAAAAAATATTGCAAAATGTTATATTTTTAACTACTACTTTTAAAACTTGATAAACTTTCTTTTATACTTAGGAGAAAGTTTATGAAAACTATTACACAACTTCATGAAATTGATAAACCAAGGGAAAGGTTATATAAATACGGATTATCAGCACTTAAAAACTATGAACTTATAGCCATACTTCTAGGAAGTGGAGTAAAAGGCAAAGATGTAATAAAACTCTCCCGTGAGATTGAGAAGTTTTTTAACTCAAACTTTGAAACAATGGATTTAGAAACACTACTTAAAATCCATGGTTTAGGAAAAGCAAAAGCCAGTCAAATAATATCAGCAATAGAACTCTCAAAAAGATATCTAATAGATACTCAACACTATAAAATCTCATCAGCAAAAGATGTGTATGATGAACTAAACCCATACAAAAACAAACAACAAGAATATTTCCTAAGTCTATATTTAGATGGAGCAAATAACCTAATAGAAACCAAAGTAATCACAATAGGAACCCTAAACCAAAGTCTAGTACACCCAAGAGAAGTATTCTCCTATGCAATAGAAAAAAGATGTGCTAGTATAATAGTAGCCCATAACCACCCAAGTGGAATATTAAAACCAAGCAGTGAAGATATAACTGTAACACAAAGGCTAAAAGAAGCAGGACAAATCTTAGGCATAGAACTACTTGACCATATAATCTTTACAAAAGATGATTTTATAAGTTTAAAAGAAGAGGGTGTTTTATGATAGAAAATGATTTTGACATATGGAATAATGTGAAAAAAGAAACAAATACAGAAAAGGTTTTAGTGGGGTTTAAAACTAGAGATATTTTTAATATAAAAATGGGACATAACATTGGGGTTGAACAAAATGGCAAAGAAGAAGAGTTTGTACGACCTGTAATTATATATAAAAAGCTAACAAAAGATATGTTTATTGGAATACCTTTAACTACAACGCAAAGAGAAGGAAGTTTCTTTTTTAAATTTAAATTTATACCTCATAAAATAAGTACTGCTATATTGATTCAAACGCGACTTTTTAGTACTAAAAGATTACTTAATAAAATTGGTGTGATAAATAAAAATGACTATGAAATATTGAAAAAGAAGTATTTAAAACTCTTAGAATAGTTTTACCCCGTCATAAGACGGGTCGTCCCGAAGGATAATTGTAAAAATATTATATCTAAGAATATTTGTTTTGTCAATTTTTGTTTATGCCTCAAACTTCCAATTAAACCAACTACATCATTAAATCTCTTCTTTTTATCCAATATAGGGCAAACTTTTTGTAAAATAATATTTTAAATAATACAAATAGGTTTTACAAAATATATGACAACACAAGAGTTAAAAAAGTTAGAAGACAATTTATGGGCAAGTGCCAATAGACTAAGAGCAACAGGTGGTATCAAATCAGCTGATTATGCAGTACCCGTACTTGGAATCATTTTTCTAAGATTTGCTGATAATAAATATTCACTTTACGAAGAGCAAATTTTAAAAGAGTTTAGTGAGAGTCAAAACACAAGAAATCCAGAGAATATAGAAAAAATAGCACTTAGAATTTGTGGATTTTATCTGGGTGAAAAATCAAGATATGAGTATCTTTTAAATCTTTCAGATTCAAACAGTATAGCAAAAGCTATAAAAGAGGCTATGGAAGATATAGAGTCATGGCAAGATGAAAAGTTTCAAGATATACTTCCAAAAGACAACTACTACAATATAGAAAAAGAGGATAAAACTATCCTGCCTGAGTTGCTTAAGACTTTTTCAGATATTCCCAAAGATGCTAGTGGAGATGTATTTGGAAAAATTTATGAATACTTTTTAGGAAAATTTGCACTAAGTGAAGGTCAAAAAGGTGGAGAGTTCTTTACTCCAACTTCAGTGGTAAGATTTATTGTTGAAGTTATAGAGCCATATAGTGGAAAGATATTTGACCCTGCTTTTATATTAAATTTTTCAAAAAGTACAATTAATCCTAGTTATAATAAATTATCTGCTTAACTTTCTAACCTCATAATGGCATTACAATATGCAATGTTTTTTAATTGTATTAAATTTAATTGCTATAATAATTTATGGCAAGACAAAAAAGAAAATTAAAATATTTAGATTCAGATTTAATAAATCTCCAAGATAAAATTCATTTTGATATAAAAGATGAGTTATTTGCAGAAAAACACTTTAGATATTATATTATGTGTAATACTTCAAAAAGTTCAAGCATAAAAACACCCAGAAAATATTTTTATCATAAATTTAAAAAAGAGTATTTTATTGAAAAAAATAATCAAGGGTTTAAATATTACTCTTTAAATCCTAAGATTAGTAAAAGTTGTATTTTAGATAATCGAATAAAACATGAATCTCTTATCTTTAGTATAATTAATGCAATTTTTATTGATAGAAAATCTGAAAAAATTACAGAATCTTTATTAATAGCTATAGGACTAGTAATAGATATTTTAGAAGTTAAATCAATTAGTTTGAATAATATAAATGACTTTAAAACAGAACATCAGTTAATAGTATACGATGAATTATACAAAGATGCTAAATATCCTAATCAAGATAAACGTGATATAACTAGATTCTTTAGTGAGTTAAGTCTACTTATAAATGATTTTATTTTAGTTATACCTAAAAAATATGGTAAGTTAAACTCAAAAGGTAAATTAAAGGAATTATCATCCTCTGTGATGTATCAACTTGATTATTTTGCATTGGAAGAATTGAAATTTATAAAAGTTAAAGCTGAACAATATATATCATTTATTGAAGAAAAAAAAGCCTTATTATCAGTAAAAAATTTGTTAACTACTTTATTACATTCAAAAAAACAAAATATTTATTCTAAGTTTTTAATTAATAAATTACTACTAGACTATAATATTGATGCATCTGTAATATTTAAATTACACCCAAATAAAAAAGAACTAAAAATTCAGGAAATACTTAAAACGCTTTCAATAGGAGGTATAGTTTTATCAAACAATGAACAATTAGCTGTAATATGGACAAAAGAGTTATTCCCAAATTATCCTAAGAATATTCAATTAAGCGAAAGTTATAGTTGTATAACAGATTCTTTAGGTGGTAGGAAGTTTATTAAAGAACAATTTGGATTTTCAGTAGAAGAGATTGATAGATATTTATATCCAAGTCGTGAAACAATATACCCTCTATATTTATTTCTAATGATTAGAACAGGATTAAACAACGAAACATTGTTAGATTGGAAGGTAGAAAAAAAAGAATCTAAATATAAATTAAAAAGTGATGATTTAGGAATTATGAGTTTAATTGAAAGTAAAAAGAAAAGATCAAATTCAATAATTACATGTGTAATAAAAAATGATTCAGATGAAATGAAGTTTGTTAATTTTTATATTAATTGGGCAAAAGATATTTTTGAGTCTTCAAAAAACAAACATCTATTTCAATATTTTAATAGAACTTCATCCAAAGAATCAAAAATAGAAAGTTTAAATACAAGAATTTTAGGTTATATAAAAGAATCACCTAGATCATTTTTTAAAAAATATGAAATTTACAATGAAAAAAATGAAAGAATAGATTTTATAGATCATAGACTCATTAGAAAAAGCCACAATTTTCAAGAATATCTAAAAGGTAAACAAGAATTTGAAAGACAATTAAGTAAAAAACATATTGACAGTAGAACTACTAAAAACCATTATGAAAATAATTCTATAGAATGGAGTGAATCAAAAAAATGTAAAATAGCTAAATCTCAAAATTTTTTAGTTTCTATGTTTAAAGGTAATATTATTAGGAAGAATCACCCTTTAACAAAATTATTCAATGGTTCTATGGCTAACTGTAAAAACAATAAAAAACCTACTTTTTCAAATGCTCCAAATTTAAAAGAAAATGAATATTGTATTGACTGGACTAAGTGTTTAACAAGTTGTGAACAAGCAAGTGTAATCCCTAAAATACATGGTCCTGTTATTTATGCATGGATAGATTTTATGGAAAAACAGAAAGATGAATTTATAAATGAAGAACATTGGGGAAAAGAGTATTTGCATGATTATAAAGCTGCAACAGATACTTTAAAATATTTTAATGAAGATGAAAAAAGATTTTGTGAAAAAGAAAAATATAAACATTTTGAATTTGTAAAAATGATTTTAAAAAGAACAGTTAAAATAGGAAAGTTAAAAAGTGCATAAGAATTTTATTTTAGAAGAATTAAAACAAGCAATAGATATTACTGATGTAAATTATATTTTCAGAAATGAAAAATTTCCTAATGAAAATGGTTTATTATTTAGTGAAAGAAGAATTTTTGGTCATAGTTCTAAAGATGGTGATTTTCATTGTCATTTAAAATTAGATAGTAAATTTGAAACTATATTTAAAACTATTGTATATTTAAAACTAAGTGGTCTAATTGGGAATAAACCTATAAATTCAGGTATTACACACTGGATTAATTCTTTTCAATCATTAATATATGATATTGTTTCTCTAGATAATAAGATTGAAAAAGTATCAGATATAAATTCATTACACATAGATCAATTTATAGAAAAAAAGCTTCTCACAGTTTTGCCTTATACTGTAAAAAAGAAAATATTTTATTTAAAAGATTGGATAACATTTGCAAATAAATATTTACCTTTTTTTATGCGGCTAAATGAAGATTTATTATTAAACTCAAAATTATTTCCTGAATTAATAAAAAAATCTGCAATTCAAAGAGCAAAAGAAAGCCTTATAGAAAATTCAAGAAAATCATACCCTCTAGAGTTATTAAAGAAAATGACTTTAAATGCAATAATATATATAGAAGATTATAAAGATGAAATTGTTAAAACTGCAAGATACTATGTTGAATCTAAATCATTTAATTTAAATGAAAAATACTTATCAGATTATGATTTTATAATAAACAATAAGTTTATAAATCCTTCTATTAAAAAATTAAAAGAAAAAATTGTAGAAACTGATAATAAAAAAAATTTGATAAAAAAAATAAATATAATTCTAAAAGAAGAAATTGAAATGTCAGAAGCGTCATGTATTTTAATTATTTTATTTTTAACAGGTATGCGAATTGGGGAGTTTATTTCATTAAACAGACATCCTCAAATCACAGAAGGAGAACATTTTAATTTAAAAAGACTAGTCTATAAAACTGCTCCTACTGAAGATGGTATTGAATTAGAAATGCCAATTCCAGAGATTGTAAAAAAAGCTATCGAAATATTATCTACAATTTCTAATATAAAAGATAATGGATTTAATAAAGAAATTGTTACAACATCTATTAAGTATTCAAGAGTTGTAAATGCTAAATCAACAAGAATTAGAAATTTAATCAGATGGTATGCAAAAAAATTAAATATAAAAGAAAAAATTGATCCCCACCAACTAAGACACGCAATGGCTTTTTTAATTGTACACTTAAATGAAAAAGATGGATTAGAATTAGCAAGAATGTTTTTGGGTCATACATCAATAACAATGACATTACAGTATATGGGACATTATAATAGAGAACTAAAGGAAGCAATCCAAGAATTAACTAAAGAAGAATCAGAACGCTTTGTTGAAAAAATCACAGATCAAATTAGAGAAAATAAAAAACTTTTTGGTGAAAATGGTAAGAGACTTATGCCAAATCATAGATTTGTTGGAAGACAAGCTGATGATTTTGTAGTTCTTATGAAAAATGGATTACTAAAACTAATCGAAGAACAAAAATTAGCAATTATTCAAACACCTGTGAGTCTATGTATTCATGATTTATCAAAACCTGAACAATTAGCTTGTCAAAGAGGTTTTAATATTGAAAGTATTGTTATGAATGGGCCAGCTCCATCAAGATGTAAAGGTGCAAATTGTTCAAATGCACTTTTCTTTGAAGAGCATATTGAAAAATTAAAAAATGATATGTACGGCAATATTGATCCTGAATTAAAATCAAGATTAGAACAAAATACATATTTTATTGAAGCTGGTGGATTTGAACAAGATCCATTTAGAAAAATTGTTAAAGAGTATAATGAATACAAGGAAGGACAAAAAAATGGCTAGAGATTCACAAGAGCAAAAAGAGTTAAAGATTAAGGCTTTAACTGAAGCGATTGATATTTTAAAAGATGAATCTTCTCCTTCAAATAATCAAGTTACCTTTAATAAGGTTGTAAATTTAGCTAATGAACTTTATAGTAGTAAATTACTTAGAAATATTAGTCCTACAAGTTTAAAAAATCCAACTAGTGAAGATTTTATTAATATTAAGAAAATAATTGAAGAGTACAGAGTTGAATACAAAAAAATAAAAACTGCTGCTCCAAAAAAATCAATGCAAGAAGTATCTAAATTGAAGACTCAAGTTAAAAATTTAGTAGAACAAATAGCTAAGTTTCATGATGAAAAATTGCTATTAACTGAACAATTGAATTTAAAAGATAGAGCAATTGAAAATCTTAAAAATGAAAGAGATAGACTTTATGATGAAATAAAAATATTAAAGATTTCAAATGGAAATTGAAGTTATAACAGTAAATCATCCAAATATAGCCAAAAGAGAAATATCTTTATTATTGGTTGATAATGTAATTGATGTTCCTTCTTGTGACTTTTTAATTTATGAAGCTCGTTATGGTGGAAGGAATGGTGGATTAAGTGGAAAAAGTTCACATAAAATGAAGGCATTTCAAGTTGCTGAACTATATAAATATTTAGATGATATAGATTTAACTTGGGATAAAGCAACAGAGAGTGATATTAAAAGAATTAGAAATGCAATGTTATGTTGGGATAGTAATGATAATCCTGATATAAAATATTATGACTATAACCCTATAAAAAATGATAGTGTCAATCACAAATTAAATACATGGTTTAAATTTTATAAATATATGAAACAAATTGGTATTCAAAATGACATGATACTTTCAACAAAAAAAATAAGAAAATTTGAATACAAAAGTATGTTGCATCACCTCAATTATAGAGCTAGTTCAACTAGTGAAGTTGTTGAAGTTTGGAAATTAAAAGTTAAATCATCTCCAAAAACTATCGCTTATCATGCACTAACTAGAACAGAATTTGCTAAATTGTCTCAACATTTAAAAAATATTGATTTAGTATTTGAATTATTAGCAGTTTTTATGGTTGAAACAGGATTAAGAATAACTGCTGTTTTAGATGCAAAAAAAGAAGATTTCCAAAGTTTTTTTAAATTGATTTCAAGTGGTAAAGAGTTAAATGATGTTGTAAAAAGAAATTACATCCCAAAAGGTGGTGATGAGTTTAATCAATATGAATTACCACTTAGAGTCATGCAACAAATAAATGAAAAATATTTAATTAGAGAATACAATGATAGATTGTATAAATATGAACAAAGATGCAAAAGATTAGATATTCAAATGCCTAAAGAAAGTCCTTTATGGATTTTAAAAAATGGGAAAGTATTAGAAAAACATGATATTTGGAAAGCATTTGAAACAGCTTCAAATCTAATGGGAAGAACCACAAATAAAATTACTCCACATTGGTTAAGACACACTTTTGCAACATGGACTATTATGGATGTAGCAAATGCTAAAAATATACCTCTTGAAAATACTGGAACAACACCAAGTCCATTGTTAATTTTAGCATTACAACAAAAACTTGGTCATGCAAATGCTGAAACAACTTTTAGATACATAGTTACTGCACTTGAATTAATGAAATTAAATCTAAATGATGGTGCAATCAAAATTTCTCTAAGAAGTTTTCTAAGGGATAAAAATTCACAAAGCCTTGTAAAAAGAGAAGCTTTAAATGAATTTGGTGAAGATTTTATAGATAGTAAATTTGATGTTGTGAAGTATGCAATTTCAAGAGGTATAGTTATTGATGATGAAATTACTTATGAATTATACGAATAGTAGTTTATAGATTATATGTACTAGTTAAGACTTAATCTGACAATTTACTAAAAAATAAAGTACAATTTCTCCTAGATAATAGATTTAGGAGAAATTAAAATGAATCTACATACACAAGAAAAAATCATAAAGAATAAAC